>CAZSPS010000213.1:0-25103 GCA_964608875.1 uncultured Ectothiorhodospiraceae bacterium | reverse complement strand
GCCCTGCAGGGTCTCGCTCGCGATACCGGATTCGGCAGCGAGTGTCTGCACCGCCGAAGCGGACGGCGCGAGGCCGATCATGCGCCAGCCCTTCTTCTCCGCGAGCGCCCTGGCCCGGTTCAGCATCGTGGTCTTGCCCGTCCCGGCGTAGCCCTGGATGCCGACCGTGCGGTCCTTCGCCGACAGGATCAGCGCGACGGCGTCCTTCTGCCCGGCGGTGAGCGGCCCCCGGCTGAGATACCCCTGGACCATCCAGCCCCGCATCGGCGCCCGGCCGCGCCCCTGGCCCGCATGCATCAGCGCCACGGTCTCGCGCTCCTCGCCCGCCGTCCGGCCGGTCGCGAGCGAGTCCTCCGCGCCCGGCATCTCGACGGCGTGGAGCGTTCCGGCCTTCTCCAGCCCGGCGACCTCGCGCTCCACTTCGCCGATCGTCAGCCGGCCGGGATCGTGGGCGAGCCCGGCGGCGAGCAGGTCCGTGCGGGCGAACACCGCCTCGCGCTCCGAGAGATGCGCCATCGCCCAGCCCACCGCCTCCGCCGCGGGCGGCGGCGCTTCGGCTTCGCCCTCGCGGTCCAATCCCCCATCGGGGCCACGGGAGCCATCGACCGGCTCGTCGCGTTGCCGCCCGCCCGCGGGGCCGGAGGCCATGCCATCCCGGCCCGCCGTCGCGATATCCGGCCTCCGATCGGCGGTCGAGGGCTCCACCGTGGCGGCCCTGTCCATCGCCGCGGCCGCGAGTCCCTTCGCATCGAACCCCAGATCGGCGGCCTGGCGCCGCCACACGTCCCGCAGCTCGCCGCGGTCGATGTCGCGCTTGCCGGCCCGCGTCATCAGCGCGGCGCGCTCGGCGGTGCGGGGATTGTCCCCCGGCGCGCCCAGCCCGCGCTCGGCCATCGCCGCCTCGATTTCGGCGCGCCGCGTCGAGAACGCCTCCACGACCTCGCGCGACACGCCCGCGATCTCGAAGCGCCCGTCGGCATGGGTCTTCTCGATGCGGTAGCCGCGCCGCGCGAGGCCGGCGGCGAGCTCGTTGCGGTAGAGCACGCCGATCAGCTTCTGGCGGGCGTAGAGCCCCTCGTTGGCCATCGAGCGCCATTTCCCGTCCCCGCCCCTGACCATGTTGGCGAGCACCGCGTGGGTGTGGAGCTGGGGGTCGAGATTCCTTGACGTGTCGTGCCGGAAGGTCGCGGCGACGATCTTCTGGTTCCCGGCGCGGACCATGTTCCCCGTCTCCGGGTCCTTCATCCGGGTCTCGGCGGCGTTGTTCTCGACCCAGGCGAGCGTCGCCGCCACGGCGCGGTCGTGGGCCTCCACGACGCGGCCGTCGCCGCCGACCAGCGCGGCGAGCGACACCGACTTCGGCGCGGAGAAGGTGAGGTCGCGGCCGGGACGGTGGAGGCGCTCGCCGTCCCGGCCGCGCCGTCCGAGCTCGGTCCCGGACCCGTCCGGCACCCGGCCTTCGAGAACGGCGCGGAAGGTGCCGGGGTCGACCGGGCCCTTCAGCCCGAGCTCTTCCGCCCCCTTGCCGGCCCAGCCGCTGGCGGCGCGGTGCTCCGGATCGTCCTTCGCGTAGTAGCCGTCGCGCTCGTAGTAGGAGGCGCCCTGGGCGGCGGAGGCGAGCGCCCCGATCGAGAGCATGTCAGCCCCAGTCGGGACGCCCGGCGGCGGGCTTCGCCTCGCCCGAGGCGGGCTCGTCGGAGGGTTCCACGGCCTCCGCCGTTTCGGCGGCGGCGTCGCGCGACGGTTCCTTTTCCGCTCCGCCGGGCGCATCCTCCGCGCCGCCGGCCGGCGCCGCGAAGTCGAGCTCGCCCTGCAGGGACGGCCCGGAGTAATCCGCCGGACCGGTCCCGCCGTTCGGGGGTGCACTACCCGGCGCCGCGGACGCGCCGACGGATTCCGCCCCGCCGTCCTCCCCGCGCGGCACGAACCGTTCCGCCCGTGCCGGCCGTGCGGTGTATTTCAGGCGGATGGAGGCGACCGGGAAGGGGCCGGGGAACTTGAGATAGCCCTCGAGGTTCTCAAGGCGCATGATCTCCGACGGCAGCGCCAGCGCCCTGAGCTCCCGCCGCGGCGTCAGGCTCACCCCGTCGCGGATGGTGTTGGCGCCGTAGGAGTAGCCCTCCGTCACCTCCTCGACCTCGCTGCGCCCGAGGCTGTCGGCCGACCACTGCGCGGTGTCGCGGTCGGGCGCGGCCAGCACCACCCGCGTGCCGCAAAGCCCGGAGATCGTCTCGGCCCCGTTCCTGCCGTAGAGGTCGCGCAGGGCCGAGGCGACCTGGACGCCGAGCACGAAGCAGCCGCCGAACTGGCGCGACTCGGCAAGACCCGGCTGGAGCGACGGCACCTGGTGCAGGGTCGGCAGCTCGTCGAGGATGACCCAGATGCGCCTTCCGTCGTCCTGGCCGAGCGACAGCATGGCGTTGACCGCGATCTCCAGCCAGGTCGAGATCAGCCCGCGCAAGGATGCGTGCTGGTCGCCGCGCGAGGTCAGGAACAGGAAGCCCTGCCGGTCCTCGTCGGAGACCCACTCGCGGATCGAGAAGGGCTTGCCCTCGTCGGGCAGGAACTCGAAGGCGGCGAGATTGGCGGTCAGCATGGCGCGCACGCTGAGCGCGGTCTTCGGGTTCTCGGGATCGACGATGGACTGCGCGACCGTGCCTTCCATCGCCTGGGCCAGCGCCGTCAGGTCGGTCTTGAGCAGGTGATCGACCAGGATCCTGTTGTCCTTCACTCCCTTCTCGCGCAGAACGCCCGCGCCGTTGGCGAAGAGCTGGCGGGCGGCGGTGACCCAGAAGGGATCGACGGTGTCCTTCTGCTGCGGGATCAGCGCAGCGGCCATCATGTCGAAGTCGCGGGGACCCCTGGCCTCCAGGAAGGGCGACCATCTGGGCGCGCGCGCATCGAGCGGGTTCATCAACACGTCGCGGGCCGGATCGAAGAAGGTCCGGGTGTAAGAGCCCATCTTGTCGTAGATCACGCAGCGCTCGCCCCGCTCCCTGATCTGGGCCACCAGGTCGGAGATCAGCACGGTTTTGCCCGAACCCGTGGTGCCCGAGACGATCGTGTGCTGGGTCTCGGTCCGTTCCGGATAGGGAATGCCGGCAATGCGGTAGGGCCGGAGGCTCTTCCCGCCCGGCGCGCGGTCGAGCGGGCGCAGATGGGCCGGCCGCACGCGGCGGCGCAGCTCCCCCGCGCTCACCATCTCCGCGCCCCTGATGCGGCGCTGGCGGCCGAGCTGCATGCCGCGATACCAGAACACGGCGAGGAAGATGCCGATCAGCCCGGCGCCGGCCTTGAGGCCCAGCCAGGCGCTCGCCAGCAGCTCGTCCAGGATCCGCTCGCGCGCCTGCAAGGCCGGGACCGAAGCGGCGATGTCGCGGATGGCGAGCGAACGCACGCTGCCGTCGGGGAAGCGGATCTCCTGGCCCGAGTCCGGCTCGTAGCCGAGCGCGAGCTTGGTCTCGGCCAACGTCACCATGCCGGCGGCGTACCATTCCGCGCCCGAGGTCGAGCGCCACAGGTTCCAGGCCGGGACCGCCACCGTCATGAAGGCGGCGAACAGCATGGCGGCCTGGAACAGCTGGCCCCACATGCGGATGCCGTGGAAGACGGTCTGCCCGCCTCTGAGCGTCGAGCCGCCGATGCCCCGGATCACGGTCCCGCTCCCCCATCGGCGAGGATTGCGGGAGCGCAGACACTCCCCTGGACGCCGCCCGCCCGGCCCGGCGTCGTCCGGAGCCGGAGGCCGGCGGGGGAAGGGGCGAAGATGGCGGGGCCGGAGGGAGCCCTCCCGGCCGGGGACCGCCGCACCGAAGGCAGCGCCGGCGCCGGGGATTCCCTTTTCCCGCCCGGACGGTATGATCGAAGGCGATGAACATGACGCGAACGAGTTGGCGCGAGCGCGCCATCGTGCTCGGCGGGCTCGCCCTTGCCGCGATCTGCACCGTGGCCGCCGCCATGCTCGGCTTCGACATGGAGACCGTCGGCGCGGCTTGGCTGGCCGCCGTCCTCTGGACCGTCCCGTCCTCGCTGGCGCTCGCGCTCCGGCGCGGCTTTCGGCACGGCGATTGGTCCGCATTCCGCCGCCACACGCTTTCCGACGGGCGCGACGAACGCATCGATTGGGTTTCGAGGACGGGCCGGTACGCGCATTTTCGCATCGCCGAAGAGCACCGCCGTCTGATGTCCTGAGACTGAAGCGAAGCGCGCGGTCACGGCGAAGAGTCTCCCCAATCCTTTTCGTCCTGCCGCCTCCCGGCGGTGCCGGGCGCACCGTCGGGCACGGCGTTCCGCGCGCTGCCGAACAGCTTGCCCGCGAGCCAGTCGCCGGCCACCGGCAGGCTCTCGGTCACATGCCGCTCGAACGGCTTGTCGGCCTCGACCGCCACCCCGACACGGCCCTCGCCGGCATCGTCCCGGGCAACCTTCGTGCGCGCCTCGCGCGCGCTGCCGCGCACGATCATGTCGGTCTCCGTGCCGGCGCTCTCCCGGATCGCGTCCCGCGGCACGTCGCCCGGCCGCGGCGCTCCCGCCGCGCCTGCGCGGTCGCGCGCCGCCTGCCCCCACCCGCCATAGGCCGCCGCCGTCTCGCCGGCATAGTCCTCGCGCAGCTTGCCCGTTGCATTCTCGTATTCCGCCTCGCCGCCGACGGTCGCCGGGTCCGGCCCGGCGGGTGCTGGGAACTTCTCGGCAACGAACGCATCGGCGTATTCGCGGAGCTGCTCGGCATCCTCCACGGTCTTCGGCTCGACGAGGCGCAGCGCGCCCGCCGCCCCGAGCGGCCTGCCGTCCGTGCCCGGCCGTTCCTGGAGCCAGGCGAAGAAGGGCTGGCTCAGGTCGCGCTCAACCGCCTGGACGTTCGAACCCGCCTGCGACGACATCTCCGACCAGCTCTCCGCCTCCTGGCGCGCCAGCGAGGCCCGTTCCTGGAAGCTCTGCATGCGGGTGAGGCTGGCCGACAGGCTCTCGTCGAGGCTGGCGAGTTCGCTGTCGCCCGTGCTCGTGCTGTAGCGACGGGAGGCGTCGGCCACCTGCGCCCAGGTCTCGGTGACGCCGTGCTGGCGGTCGTATTCCCTGATCCGGTTCCAGGCGTCGGATTGAATGGTCTGGCCGCGCCACATCGCGGAGCCCTCGGCGCCGAGCGTCACCACGAGATCCCAGCTGCCACCGATCTTCGCCTCGCCGGTCAGCGCCGCCATCTGGTCTTTCGTGATCCCCGCCGTCTCCGCCATCTTCTCGACATGCGACTCCAGCGCCTGCGCCTGTTGGCTTTCCGTCTCCGTCACGCCGCGGGCGAAGGCCTCGCCGGTGGAGACGTCGTGGCTGTAGCGCTCGATCAGCGCGGTGGCGTCGGTGACGGCGGCATTGCGCGCCTGGCCCGCCTCGGCCGACCAGTGACGCGAGAGCGAGCGCGAATGGTCGGCGCGCTGCTCCAACCGGGTCGCGAGCGCCTCCGACAGCCTTATGCCGGCGGCCGGGATGCGGCTGGTGGCGGCGCCGGCATCGGCCACGACCGTCCCGTCGCCGGTCACCGTGACGCCCGCGCCGCCGGGCGCATAGCCGGTATAGCGGTCGGTATCGACATGGGCCGAGGTCCGGATCTGGCGGCCTTCGAGCGTCGCGAAGCGGTGGGTGTCGTAGCCGGTGTTGGCGAGCGAGAGGTTCCCCGTCGTGCCCTCATGGGCGGCGGAGCTGGCAGCGTCCTGGCCCACCGCCAGCACCGAGGTCGCCAGCACCGTCGCCTTGGAGAGCCCGTAGGCGAGCGCCGCCGCCAGGAACGGCACCGACATCGAGAGGTAGCCCGACATCACCGCCACGTCGGCCGCGACGGCCCGGATCCCCGCCTGCGCCACCAGCGAGATGCCGATGTCGCCCGACGGCATGAGCGCGGCGGCACTCATGCGCTCCGCGGCTTCCCCCATGCTGATCCGGTGCAGCACGGCGTAGAGCGGCCCCCAGGACTGGAGCCAGATCAGGCCTGTCACATAGGACCGGAATATCGCCCCGCCCGCCGGCGTCAGCATCAGCAGCACCGCCATCGGGAAGGCGCCGACATAGAGGCACTCGAACACGATCCGGAGCAGCGGCACCCAGGTCTCCGCCTGCCGCCCGATGGCGCGGTAGGCCGAGACGGTCTGCGCCTCGGCCCGCGCCTCCGTATAGGCCCTGAGCGCGGCGGCGTTGCCCGCTTCCGCGGCCCACTGCTCGCCGGCGTCGTGGACGGCGTTCAGCACCATCTGCTGGCGCATGATCTCGCCCGCCGAGCGGGACGCGCCGATCAGGAAGCCGTGCGCCGCCGGGAGCGCCGCCAGCAGTTCCGCCCGGGCGAGCGCCTCCGTGCGGGCATCGGGGAAGATGCGGCGTCCGAAGATCGTCCCGGCGCGGGCGATCTCGGCGTTCCACTGCGCGCCCAGCCGGCCCGCCGCGTCGCGGCAGGTGACGATGGCGCGGTCGACGGGCGTGGCGCCGGTGCCCGAGGCGGGCTGACGGGTGGCGAACTCGACCATGCGCGCCGGCGAGGCCCCGGCCGACGGCGTGCCGGTGGCGGTGACCAGCCGCCAGATATCCGTCGATTCCCTCAGATCGTCCGCCGAGACATGGCCCAGCAGCAGGGCGGGGAACACGCACTGCCGGGCATAGTTGCGGATGTTCCTCGCGAACACCGCGTCGGTCACTTCGAGCCGCGTCGCCTTGCCGGCCAGCCTGGCGCCGAAGATCAACCCGTGGCGGCGGTAGGCGAGGTCGTTCGGCAGCGCGAACGCCTGCTCGGTGAGGCGCGTCAGCCCGTCGCCGATCTGCGACGTGACCGAGGCGAACAGGGCGAGGCCGATCGGGACGTTGGCGACCACCGCCGGCGCCAGCGCCGGATCGAGCCGGTCGACCACCCTGACCGTCGCCTTGGGCACGATCATCGCGCCCCAGACCGCGGCGAACAGCAGCACCCACTTCGCGTTGTCCTTCCACGAGCCGCCGAAGGCGGTGCGGAACAGCACCCAGGCGAGACCGGCCATGCCGGCAAGATGCGCGAGATCGACGAAGGCGCCGCCGCCGGTGATCGCGGCCACCGCGTTCAGAAGGTCGACCAGGTAGGTCCCGCCGCCGAGGGTGAAGAGCTCGTACATTATATATGGGGACTCACCGCGACCCGGCCCCGGCGCCGCCCCTGGCGAAGGCGAGCGCCGCGCGGAGATCGGCGCTGAGCGCGCCGGCGAGCTCGGTCTCGATCAGGCGCAGCTTCTCGACCACGGCGAGCGCGGTGTTGAAGCGGGCGAGGCCCTCGTTCCTGTGCCGCGCCAGCGCGATGCGGTTGGACCTCAGCCCCTCGCGCCAGCGTTGCAGCTGCTCGCCGTCGGCGATGTCGAGGGTGCCGGCGCGCTCCTCGACGGTGCGGTGGAGGTCCGAGAGCCAGACCTGCATGACGTCGAGCGCCACCGCCTCGGCGAGGACGTCCATCTCCTGGTCCACCACCGCGCCCCGGTAGGCGGCGGCCGCGTTGGCGACCCGGTAGACCGGCAGCGTGGTGAGGTTGACCAGGCCGAGGGCCGCCGCCGGCGGGGCGGTGTCGTTCCGGACCGCATCCACGAGGTCGCGCAGCAGCCCGGCGACCCGCGCCCGGAAGCCCCGGTCGGCGGGAATCGTGACCGTGCCCAGGGTCGGGTTGAGGCAGCGGTCGGGGGTATCGCAGCGATAGACCGGGAGTGCGCCGCCGCCCTCCATCAGCACCTCGGTGACGCGCCGGTCGAGCGCCAGCGGCTCCAGGATGCGGACCCGGGGTCCCGAGGTGTCGCCGTCCGAGACGGGCGCGGTCACGATCAGCGTGCCGGTCACCGCCATGGCGAACTCGGCGAGCTGGGTGTCGCCCGACAGGAAGGAGGACGCCCGGATCGCCTTCCAGGCGTAGTTGACGTTGACCGGCACCTGGTCGGCCATGGCGCCGGAGGCCGAGGCCAGCGTGCTGTTCCGCTTGCCGTCGGCGCCGCAGCCGTGCTTCGCGGCGGCATAGTCGGAGAAGATGCCCTGCGAGGTGCCGATGGCGGCACAGATGGAAGCGCTCGCCCGGTCGTTCTTGGACCACAGCGCGCCGACCAGCGCCTGGGCGGTCTCGCAGGAGTTGAGGTTCTGGCTGTTCACCCATTGCGCCAGCGCCCGGAGCTTCGCCATGGTCTCGGCGATCACCGGGCTGATCGTCTCCAATGCCAGCTCGAAGGCGAAGCCGGCGGCGTTCTGGGCCACCGCGCGGCCGAAGGCGATCAGCTGGTCGGAGTTTATGAACGAGAACGCGCCGGCGAAGGCGTCGATGCCGCCGCAGCCGGCGCGGAACGAGGGCAGGCTGACGGTGGCGATCTGCTCCGAGCGCACCGGGGCGCGGAGGTAGAGGTTGCCCAGCGTCCAGTGCCCGGAGGCCTGGCCCTGGAACGCGGTCGGGCCGGTCACGTTCACCGCCGCACCCTGCCAGAAGCGGTTCATCTCGGAGAGGACGTCGGCCTGGGCCGAGGCCGTGGCGAACAGCGTCGCGGCGATCGTGACGACACCGGCCGCGATATTCCTGCACTCAATAGTCATGTCCGGGCTCCAGGGCGGTGAGGGCGAAGATGCGTTCGGCCATCTCGTCCTCGGCCATCACACCGAAGCCGACCGGCAGAACGCGCCTGGTAGCGGTGTCGAACAGCACCAGCGCCGGCACGGGTGCATTGCCGAGGCCGAGCTTCGCGGCGCGGCCGTTGTCGGCGACCGCCTCCGGCCAGCCCTCCAGGGCCTCGCCGGTGAGCGACACGGCCAGCACGTCGAGGCCGTGGCGGGTGGCAAAGGCGCGCAGCAGCGGGCCGAACACCCGGCACGCCGCGCAGCCGGCATGGCCCAGATAGATCAGCCCGTAGCGCTCCCCGAGCCCGGCGAGCGCGGCGTCGCGCGCCCGCCGCCTCTCGTCCGACCAGACCCGCTTGGCGAGCGCGCCGACCGGGCGCTTCAGCGTGTAGTCGAGCGCCGGCGTCGTCCAGACCGTGCGCCGGAAGGCGTCGGAGAAGGCGGCGGCCCGTTGCAGGGTCTCCTGCTGGAGACGCAGATAGGCCGCGACCTTCTCCGGCGTCGGGTCCAGGATCGCCTCGGCGCGCGCCTCCTCCAGTGCTCTGCGCAGCGCCAGGATGCGCTCCGTCGCGGAGGTGGTGTCCCCGGCGGCGGGCGGCTCGGTAGGAGGCTCTGCCAATGGCGGCGGTTCGGCTTCCTTCCGATCGCAATAGAAATGCCAGCCGAGCGAGGCGCCGGAGCCGGAATTCTCGCACCAGGACCGCCATTCTCCGGCACGCGTGTCCCCGGCACGCGTGTCCCCGCCCGCCGCCGGGGCGCCCAAAGCCGCCCAGACGCCGAGCGCCGCAAGGACGCGCGTCAGGATGCGTAGGGCCGGGTTCGCGGCGCGCGCGGTCACGGGCTTCTCCGGTAGAAGTCGCGCACCCGGTCGCGCATCACCGACTGCGTGCCCCCGGCATCGGGAAGCGTCACCGCCGGCTCCCGCGCGCCGTCCATCAGGTCCCGGGTGAACTCGGAGAGATCGAGCGCGGCGAAGTCGATGCGCTCGACCTCGGCCACGGTGAACCCCCGGCAGCTTCTCCAGCCTAGCCCAAGCTGCGGCCGGGCCTGCTGGTGCAGGATGCGCCCGAGCTTCGAGCCGAACACGCACCAGGCCCGCGAGCGGCGGATGCAGACGCCGAAGACCCGCTTCGAGCAGTACCTGCCGAGATAGTGCGTGTTGCCGGCGTTGCGCTCCTTGGCAAGCTCCCGCTCGTTCGCCGAGCAGTTGGCGAGCCCGACCAGGAGCCCTGAGTTCTTGCAGCAGTTCGCCAGCCCGCCGAAATGGATGTGGCAGCGCCGCCGCTTGCCGGCGAAGAATCTGAGGTTGTCGCGGTCGAACTCTTCCCCGCCGAGCTCCAGCGCCATGTTGAGCCGGGTGGTCGCCTCGACGAAGCCGGTGTTGGCCTCCGGTTCCACCGTCTCGCAGTCCGCCCCGACGCACCAGCGGACGGACCCGCAACTCCCGCCGCGGTTGGCGTCCGGCAGGTCCGCGCCGCAGTCGGCGACGCTTCCGGAGGCGAGGTTGTCCGCGCCGTGGGCGGCATTGCCGGGATCGGCGGCGACGGCCTTGCCGCGCGCGACGCCGGGATCCTTCGTCGTCACCGGCACGTCCGGGCGCACCGTCACGCCCTCGATCACGCTGCGCCCGGCCTGTCCGCCCGGATCGTCCGGGTCGGCGAGCCGCGCCCGGCCCTCGTCCTCCAGCGCGTTCGCGCCGATGCTCCGCTCCGGGACGTTCGTGCCCGCGTAGCCCGGCACGGTGGCGGCCTTCGAGGCGTCCCGCGCGATCGCGCCTGCGGCGGCCGTTCCCGCGTCGCCGATCGCGCTGGCCGCAGCCTTGGGGTCCTCGGCATGAGCGGCACCGCCGAAGACGATCCAGAGAAGAAAACCGCAGACCGCCGCCAGGAGTGCCCAGTCGAGCAGTCGGGTCGTCCGCGCCGTCACCGGTCCCTCCCGAGGCGTTCGAGATGCGCCCGCGCGACCTCCCGTCCCGCATCGCCCTCGGCGGCGACGATCTCCAGCGCCGCGACGAGGCCGATATTGCCGGCGATCAGATCGTGCGGTGGGGCCTCGTCATCGGTGCAGCCCCGGCTCTCGCAGGGCGGCACGGGGGAACGCCCCGATCCGCCGCCCGGCACCACGACCACGGCGGGCACCCGCCCGATGCCGAACAGCCGGAACAGGCGCGGGTCGATGGCAACCCCGGCTTCAAGACCGCCCAGACGCGCGCCGACAGCCTCGGCGGTCTCGCGCAATCCACCGACACCGACGCCGCGCAGCACGAGAGGCACGCCCAGGGCGGCCGCATCGTGCGCCCATTGCCGCCAGCTCGCGGCAGGAACCGAGAGGCTGGTGAAGATCAGGATTTCGGCTGTGCCCTTGCGGATTTCCCCGCCGCCCGCGATGCCCGCGGCATGGCGTTCGGCCGGAAGGGGTCCGGCCTGTCCGGGACCTGCCCCGGACCCCGAGCCGGGGATCGTCCGACGCGCGGTCTCTCCCGCGCGTTCCAGCGCGCGGTCCAGGATCGAACGCGTCCAGGCGCCGAGCGAATCTTCCCCTTCGCCGCCCGCCTTGCGGAGCACCTCCTCGACCAGGCGCGACGCGTCCGCTTCGGGGCCTGCGGTGGGTACTTCGTCGGCCCCGGCCGGACAGGCGCAGGCGCCGAGCAGCAGCATGGCCGTGAGCAGAAGGGCGACCCCGGGTCGTGAGATGGTCGTCATGGTGTCGTCGGCATCCGATTTGGCGTTGCGTTTCATCGGGTTCACAAAAGGCAGCACGAGCGCTTGCGGAACAGCAGGTACCCAAAACTCTCGCCGGAGACCGGCAGTTCGCGGAGGGATTCCCACAGCACCGAGGAGCGCCCCGTCGGGTTGCAGCCGGTCGCGGGCGTGGTCGCCGGCACCGGCTCGGTCATCTGCCAGCGGTACTGGCTCTTCTTCATCACCGGCATCGGGTAGCGCCCGCAGAGCGCCTGCGAGCCCGAGGTGCCCCAGGCGAGCCCCGCCCGGTGCAGCCGGTAGACCAACCGCTGGGCCGCGAGCAGCGAGGCCTGCACCCCGCCGACATGGGCGGCCACGTTGCCGGTCAGCGGATACATCCCGCCCTGGCAGCCCGCGCACCAGAACAGACCGTCCTGCGGCAGCCCGACCGAGGCCGCCGCGCAGTCGGCGGCGCAAGCCGCCTGCGCGGGGAGGTTGGCGAACAGCGCCGCCTCCGGGTTGAGCAGGAACGACAGCTCGTCGTCGAGCCAGGCCGGGTCCAGCTCCGAGACCCAGGCGATGTCGAGCGACCCGCCCTCCAGGCAGCCGAGGTCGAGCAGCACGCCGATCCAGGAGAGCAGCGGATACATGTAATAGTGCGCGTGCCAGACCGAGCCCTTGGCGCCGTCGCCGCCCGACGAGCCGGTGCGGCCCCTGGCGGCGGGCAGGCCCGGATCGATGGTGAGGCCGCCCAGGTTGGGGAAGCACCAGGGGGTCCTTGTGACGTCGACCAGCCTTGCCGGCTCCCAGACCCCGAGCGACAGGCCGATGCGGGGGATGGGCGAGCCGCAGACGCAGATCGGCGAGGACGGGTTGGGGGTGTCGACCACGCCGCCGACGCTCCCGATGGTGAGCGGGCCGATCGAGATCGGGAACAGGCACTCCCAGCACACGTCCGAGACCGGGTTGACGAACCGCCCGGTGCAGGACTGCGCCGAGGCCGAGCCGGCCCACAGGACGGACGCCATGACAAGCGCCGCCAGGGGAAGGAAGCGCCGGATCATTGTTCGGCGCCTGTCCCGGCCTCGGAACCAGAGCCTGCCCCGGCCTCCGGGCCGGGGTCCTCCGCCTTCCGCCGGCTGAGGATATTGACCATGCCCTGCGGCCCGGCGACGACGATCTCGGTGACGCTGCGCTCGGTGCCTTCCCGGTCACTGTACTTCCGGGTGGCGATGCGGCCCTCGACCATCACCGGATCGCCCTTGCGCAGCATGGTCCCGACGATCTCGACGGAGCCGCCGTAGACGACCACCCGATGCCACTCGGTGGCTTCGGAGGGGCGGCCCTCGCGGTCGGTCCACTTCTCGGAAGTGGCGAGCGGGAAGGTCGCCGCCTTGCCGCCCTTCGGCAGGGCGCGGATCTCGGGGTCGCGCCCGGCATGGCCCACAAGGGTCGCGCGGTTGACGGTCAGCATGGGTTCAGTCTCCCTCCTGTGTTTCAACCAGGTCCCGGTTCTCGACCGGGATTTCGGTGAGGCGCAGCCGGCTTCCGTCCCGTTCGACCAGCGTCGGCGTCGCGGCGATGCCGAACCGCGCGGCGAGCCTGCCGCCAGTGTCGAAGAAGAAGGGCCGGCGGTGACGGCGCATCAGATCGAGCGGCCGCCCGGCGAGCAGCACGATCTTCGCGGCGCCTTCATGAGCGAGCGCCCAGGCGATCTCGGCCTCGCGGCGGCCGTCGACGAAGATCAGGTCTCGCGTGAGCCCCACGCGCTCCAGCGGGTTGACCCTCGTCCCGGCGGCCGCGATGAGTGTGCCGTCCGCCGTGCGGATGTCCCGTGCGACCGTGATGGCGGGATCGAACGGACGGCTGCGCCGTTCGGTTGCCGGCGCGATGCCGGGAACGGGCTCGGGCTCCTCCAGACGTTGGCGGGCGCGCTCGCGGGCTTCTTCTTCCAGCCGCGCCAGCTCGCCGGAGCGCTGCATTTCGATGAGACGCGCCTCGATCCCGGTCAGCAGGTCCGGTTCCGCCACCGGCCAGGTCGCGCCGCGCACGCCCAGATCCTTCGCCGGCGCTTCGGTCGCCAGCCCCGCCGCCTGAAATGCGGCGATGGCGAGGGCAAGCATCATGGCGGCCGCGCGCTTCATCGCCGCGGCTCCGGCGCCTCATCCGACCGGACATCCTCCGGCCCGACCAGCGGCCCCTTGAGCCCGATCCAGGGCAGGTCGGGCAGGGCCACGGCGCGGCCCAGGATGCGCGAGCGCGGCACCAGGCCGATTTCGGCATAGCGGCTGTCGTGGCTGTCGGGATGATCGGCGTAAAGGAAGTAACGGCCGGGCGGGATGACCCCCGGCGCGACCGCCGCCAGCGGCCGCCCGTCGAGCGCGTGCGTCTTGGCCCGGCCGACCGGCTCGCCGTCCAGAAAGACCGTCCCGTCTTCCGCCACTGTGATCTTCATGCCAGGAAGCCCGCGCACCGTCTTGAGATACGGAACCCGCGAATCCACCGATCGAGCCTGGCCCCCCGGCTCGGCGGCCGGGGCAGGCTCTCCCCGATCCGGGCGCGGCTCGAACAGCACGGGATCGCCGATTTCGGGCTCCGCGCCGAACAGGGGAAATGCGGCATAGCCCCAGGCCTCGTCGGACCAGCTCGCATTGACATGCACGCGCGAGGCCGCGGCAAGCCACAACACCGCCAGCGCGGCCATGACCGCGAGCCCGATCCTGCGGCGGTGGCGTGCATGGCCGTTCCGCCGGGCGAATACCGGGCGCGACGCGGTCACGGTGTCTCTCCCGCCGGTATTCGGGTCGGTGCCGCTCCGCCTCCCGCCAGAATGGCCGAGAGCATCGCTTCGACCTGCGGGGTCATGTCGGGTGCGCCGGCGGCGATCGCCCGGGCCGGCAGCAGGACCAGGCGATGGCGTGTCGCAACCCGGTCGAGCGCCGCTTCCAGGGCCTCGCCCCAGATGCGCACGTCCTCCGCGCTCTTGCCTTCGCTTGCGGCGCGCGTCGTGTAGGCCGCCGTGATCTCGGCAAGGCGTACGCCGGCGATGCGCGGCGGCTCTTCCACACCGTATCGGAGCGTCGCCGCCGCGACCGCCGCCGCCATCGCACCCGACAGCAGCACCGCCGACACCATCATCTGCCAGCTCGACGTGCTCCGGCCCATGTCAGCCTTCGCCGGCAACTTGCCCTCCCGGCTCGGAGAGAGCCTGCCCCGGCCCCCGAGCCGGGGGGACAGGCTCGCCCGTTCCGGGGTCCGAACCATCCGGCCGGACAACCGCCGCGATCCGGCGCTGCCGCTCTTCGTCCGGCCCGGCGAGCGCGCGGAAACGGGCGAGCCAGGCCTCGGCGGCCTTGTCCGGCGGGATCGAGCGGATGCGCCGCTTCAGCGGCGGAAAGGCGATCCCGGCGGCCGCGTTCCCATCGAGCAGGTCGCGGCGCTCGGCGGCCGCCGCCATGCGGGTCACGAAGCGCAGGAGCTCGGCCTGCTCCTCGTCGAGCACGGCATCGAGCCCCGCCGCTTCACGCACCGCCGCCTCGATCCCGGCGGCGAGCTTCCCCGCCCGCTCGACCGCGCGCTGCGAGTCGGGCAGGCGCCCCCGCAGCCAGGCCGACGGCGCGGCCGCGAGGAGCGCGTCCAGGGCGAGCGTGCGCCGGTCGTCCTCGGACAGTCCGTCGAGCGCCTCGATCTCCTCGCTGACGATGACCGCATGCGCCGCGACCGAGTGATAGGCGCGCATGCAGCCGCCCCGGCGGCAGGTGTTGGCCAGCACATGGGCGAGCGCTGCGAAGTCGATGTCGGCGGCCGTCACGGTCTCCGGATCGCCCGGCCAGACGAGCGGCCGGTCGCCGCTGGATAATTTCTGCGTCATGTGGCGTCCTCCGTCTCGGATGGTTCGGTACGTCCGGCAGCGGCAGGCGCAACGTCCCCGGCGAGCCGGTCGATGGCCTCGACGGTGGAGATCCCCCCGGCCTTGAGCCGCTCGACCGCCGCGAAGGCGGGGCCGCGCGACGAGAACAGCGCCACCGACCAGGCGTCGAGAACGAGACGCGCCACCCGCCAGCCATCGGGCCCGTGCAGGACCAGCTCGGCATATCTGCCGTCGGCGGTGGTCAGGCTCTTGAGCGCGCGCTCCATGCCCGGATCGCAGTGGATCCGCTTCTCGGACTTCAGCAGCTCGACCGATTCGTCCTTCTGGGCGAGGAAAATCACCCAGTCCGAGTTCTCCCAGGCGGCGCGCGCGGCCGGGTTGGCGTAGTAGTCGTTGACCGACTGCGTGCCGGTAACGAGCGCACCGCGGTACTTCCGGGCGCGCCGGGCCGCGCCTTCGAGGAACGCCCGGCTGTCCTCGCCCGAGAGCAGGTCCCAGGCCTCGTCGATGACGATCGCCTTCGCCCGCGTGCGGGGCCCGTGATACATGCGCTGGGTGGCGAGGAAGACCACCAGCATCAGCACCACAGCCTGGACGTCGCCCCTTCCCTTGAGCTCGGCCAGCTCGAACACCGTCAAGGCGTTCTCCAGGTCCGGCACGTTCGAGCCCGCGAACAGCCGGCCCATCGCGCCGCCGGGGCACCAGGGGCCGAGGGAGGTGGCCATGTCGGCCGCCCGGCGGTCGTCCCGCTTTTCCAGATAGCCCCGTACCGTGCCGAGATCGGCATCGTTGCCGGCCTCGTCCCAGGCCGCCGCGATGGCCTCGGCGATCAGCGCCGCCTCGATGTCGTCGATCGAGCCCCGCCGCCTTGCCATCCTCCCGATGACGCCGGCCAGCATGGCGAAGCACTCCTCGCGGTAGTCGCCGTCATGGGCCGCCGTGCCGGCGTCGATCATGGCGAAGGGGTTGAGGCAGGCCGGGTCCTTGCCGAAGGCGATGAAGGCTCCCTCCAGCGCCTCGGCGGTGTGCTGGAACGAGCGCCCGTCGTCGATGACCACGGCCTCGCCGCCGGCGCCGATCAGCCCGGTCACCAGCTCCTGCATCAGCACCGACTTGCCCGAGCCGGATTTTCCAGTGACCGCGACGTTGTAGTTGCCGGCGTCGTTGGCGAAGGGCGACCAGCAGGCCGGCTGGCCCCGGCGGCCGATCAGGAAGAGCGCCGGCGGGTTTTCGGTATTGGCCGGTTGCCCCCGCCATTCGCCGTGGATGGGAGCGAGATTGACTGCGGACGACGTCAGCAGGGTCTTCATCCGGCCCATGCGTTCGAGGTCGGCGTCGAGTCCGCCGGCGGACGCCATGGGCAGGCACGCCAGCCAGGAGGGGAGCTGGACGTAGCGCTCCGCGTTCACCCGCCAGCCCTGGCCGTGATAGATCGCGCGCACCGCCTGCTCGGCCTCGTCGAGCGCGTCGAGCGGGGCGTAGACGGCGGCCATGTAGCAGGCGCGGACCAGCTTCTCGCCGTCCTTGATCCGGTCGGTGACCGCCTGCCAGTCCCGCGCCTTCTCGGGCAGGCCAGGCAGGTATCTGGCGATCCCCGTGCCGGCCTGTTGCGTCGCCCTTGCGGACTTGAGGAACGCCTTCTCGCCGGCCGCGTCGTCGCCGGTCATGATCGTGAGGCAGGTCAGCACCGGGCAGCCGGGCTGGAGGAAGTCGCGGTGGAAGTCGCCGATCAGCGCGTTGCCGCGCCAGCCCGGCCAGACCTCGGGGAAGGCGATCGCCGACAGCACGCGCACGGCGATGTCTTCTCCATCCGGGTGGTGGAAGGCGAGGCCGGTCGGATGGACCGAGAGCGCGCGGCCCGGCGCGATGCACTGCTCGTGCAGCGGATCGCGCGGCGCCCAGCGGCGCGGCGGACGTTCCGTCCCGCCGTCGCGGCATCCGGCAATATCGGGTGCGGTCAATTCCGCCGCCAGCGACAGCAGCCCGTCCGGTTCCAGCCGCCGGGTCTGCGCGCCGGAGGAGGCGAGCGTGCCCTCCAGCGCCCGGCGAAAGGCGCCGAGCGCGGTCTCGGACGCCGGACCCGGCGGGCCGGGAAGACAGGCGGTGACGAACACCCGGTAGTCCGACAGCGTGAAGGGCGGTCCCCCTTCGTGCAGGCGCCGCCAACCGCCGGGGCCAAGCAACTCCCGGCGGCGCTCGCCCATGCGGGAGAGGGCGCCATTGCGATGACCGCCATCCCCGATCCGGGAGCCTGCCCTCCCGGCTCGGGGGCCGGGACAGGCTACCCCGATCCGGGGTTCCGCCCAGGCGCGGACGGCGGCGCCGAAGCGCGGGCTCGCCCAGTGGACGACCTGTATGGTGCAGCGCTCGGGCGCGGCGTCGGCCAGCGTGCCCGAAAGCGCGCCCAGGGTCTCGGCGTCGATGCCGGCGAAGGGCGGCAGCTCGATGACAAAGCCGACGGAGCCCGCATTGACATAGAGCTCGCTCGACTCGTCGAAAGCGCGCCAGGGCAGCAGCGCGTGGAGCGCGGCCGGCACGGCGGGCGGCGTCCACGGCCCCGGCGCCTCCGGCCCCTCGAACATCTCCAGCAGCCGTGACAGCGCGCCCGAGGCCATTACGGCAGCCTCCAGCCGGCAGGCGCCAGCACCACCCGGACATGGGTGGCCTCGCGGTAGACGCCCTCGGCATCGACGAAGGGCGCGATCCAGATGCGCGCCACCACCTCGCCGGTGCGCAGGTCGCCGGCTTGCGAACCGTCATCGCCGGAAGCGGCGTCGGCCGGAAGGGCGGCGGGTTCCGGCGCGGCGGGGCGCTCGCCCCCGTCTTCAGTCTCCGCCCCGAACAGCCGCGCGAGCCAGGCGAAGGGATCGAAGCCGCACCCCGCCTCGCAGGACGGGCTTTTCATCGAGGGGGCGGCACGTTCGGTTTCCACGTCGCGGGGCAGCAGCCGGATCGGCTGTCCCGATGCCGGCGCCTGCACGGCACCGTTCTTCGGCACCGCCGGATCGGCGGCGGCGACGCTGGCGCAGGACCCGCCCGCCGCCAGCGGGCACTGCCAGTCCTCGCCGACATGCCCCGACGTGCAGCCGGCCAGCACGAGGGCCGCAAGGGCGATGACTGGAAGCGCCGATCGGCGCGCGTATTTCATCTTCACGGTCATCTCACTTCCCTCCCTGTGCGGATTGCGGCTGTGGCGTCACCGGACGCCCGTCGATGCGGGCGCCTTCGAGGAACACCAGCGTCACCCTGGTGCCGGCCTGGAGCTGGATCACCGGCTGGTACTGCTCGGCCCGGCGGATCATGTAGTCGGCCACCTTCTGCCCCGCCGAGGACGCACCCGCGCCGAGCCCGGCGCGGCCGATGTCGCCGAGCGCCGTGTTGGCGACCGCCGCGCCGCCCGCGCCCGTCGCCACCGCCTGGGGCTGGAACGCCTGCGCCGCGCCCTGGCCGATGCCCGACACCACGCCGGCGAGAAACGCCTTCTCTACAAGCGCCCCCTCGCGGCTCACCACGGGACCTCGCACCCCGGTCTTGCCGGAGCCCGCGACGAAGCCGGCAACCTCGGTCTCGACCACCGCACCGGGGCGTTCCCCCGTGCCGGGCTCGGGCACGGCGCAGGTCATGGTGCGGAGCCGCACATAGACCTTCTCGGAGGAGAGGTCGCCATGGGCCGCGCCGGTCACGGTGCAGCCGTCGATATCGACGCGCAGGGCCTCGCCGTCCTCGGCGGCGGTCCAGGCGGGGCCGGTGATGCGCATCAGCACCGGACGGGGATCGCCCTGCGAGGAGATGCCGGCGGAAGCGTCGACGCCCGCCAGCACCACGGCTTGCGCATGCGCGCCCGCCGGCAGCCAGGCCGAGACCGGCTTGGCCACCGAATCGGCGACGAGTTCGGGTCCGGTGCGGAAATCGACCGCCGGGGATTGCGGATCGCCTTCCAGCTCGAAGGTCTCGATCATGAGAGCGGGCGCGGCCGATTGCGTCTGCGCCTCCCCGCCGTTGCCCGACGGGGGCGTCGAGGACGGCACCCGGAAATACCCGTCACCGGCGCCGCCGTGGCCGGCCTGCGGGAGGGACGGCGTGCCGTCCGGTGCGCCCGGCGCTTGAAGCCGGCGTTCGAGATCGGCGATGATGGCCGCCTGGCGGTCGATCACCGTGCGCGCATCGGCGGCGTCCCGTTCCAGCGCCGCGCGCAGCCGGTCGTTGTCGGCGCGCAGCGTGCGCGCCTCCCGGCGCATCTCGCCCAGCTGCGTCTCGATCCCGCCGAGCCGGGCCTCCGAGCGCCGGGTCCACACCTTCTCGGCCATGTCGGGCTCGACGATCCCGGCCTCGATGCCGCCCCGCGGCGCCGGCTGCCCGCCGCCGCCCATGCCGAGCCACGCCGCCAGCGCGGCCAGCACGACCGCCGCGATCGCGGAGAACAGAAGCAGCTGGCGCCGGCGCACGGCATCGGTCGCGGCGGGATCGGCATTCCGTCCGGCGCTCATCGCGGGGTCTCCATGCGCGCGGGCTCCACGACCGCCACGACGATCCGCCCGCCCGCCGGTCCGGTGCCGGGCGCCGCCAGCCAGAGCGCGGCCACGCGCCCGAGACCGGCCGCCGCCATGGTCCCAGCGAGGCCCGCGAGCCCGTCCCCGCCCGGGGACACGGAACGGCCGGCCTCGAACACGAGCGCCCGGAAACGCGGGCCCCGCCAGGTCTCGATGAGAGTCAGGCCGGAAGCGGGCGAGGCGTTTCCCGCGAGGATTTCGTATCCGGCAATCGGCTCGCGCCGCGCCACCGCGCGTACCAGCCGCACCAGCGTTGCGATATGCGGATCGCTTGCCGATACCGGACTTCTCGAAGCTCCGGCCGCCATGCCCGGCAGGGCGTCGGCATTGCGGATCAGGATCTGCGCCGCATCGCGGTTCGAGGGCGTGAGCGTCAGCCGGTAGGTGAAGCCCTTCTCCGTGCCGAGAAACAGCGTCACCGGCGTCGCGGTCGAGGGCGTTCCGTCAACGCGCCGCAGCCAGAGATCGCCGGAGGCACCGTCGTGTTCGACCGCAAACCCGTCGGGCGCGCGCACCACCCTGGCGATCCGGTCGCCGACCAGCGCGATGCGGTTCACTTCCGTCGCGGAGATCTCGGCCGCCAGCTCGGCATGGTCGACCGCATCCAGGATCTGCATCGCAGACGCCGGCAGCGCGATGATCGACAGGGCCGCCAGCAGCGCGGCCATTGCCATCCGTCTCATTCTCAATCCTCCATCTGCTCGAAGCGCAGCAGGCCGATGCGCCCGGCGTCGATGCGGAAGGCGAGGCGGTAGCGCCGGTCCTCGCGCGCGGCCTCCTCGCGGCCGATCCAGGTCACCAGCTCGCCCGATATCTCCACCGTGAGCCGCTCGGGGTCCGCCTCGATGCCGTCGGGGTAGAAGGCGCTGGCGAGGTCGCGCCCGGCCATGCGGGACGCCTCGGCCTCGACCCAGGCGCCGATCGCGCCGCGGGCGGACGCATGGCTCATGCGCGCCGCCGCGCGCCGCACATGGACGGCGTTCTCCGGCGTCAGCGTCAGCAGCGTCACCGCCACGGTGCGCGCCATGTCCTCCAGATACCGCGCCCCGGCGCGGCCCTCGCCGGCGGAGCCGCCGCCGACCGCCCAGGACGGCCCGGCCGCCGCCGGCACCAGCACCGTCGCCGTCTCACGTCCGGCGAAGCCCACGGTGAGCGCGAGGTTCGCGGTCATCGAGAGCGCCAGCAGCCCGGCCAGCGCGAGCCGGACGTCCCGCACCCGGCGGACGGCAAGATCGAGATCGACACGGCGCATCGCTCCCGCCTCAGCCGGCGAAGCGCCGGAGGTGGGAGGGCGGCGTCGCCTTCAGCCGCAGCACGAAGTCCGGCAGGAACCAGTAGAGGGCATAGCGCGCGATGTTGGCCCCGCCGCCGCGCTTCACCCGGCGGAGCAGCAGCCAGCCGCCGACGCCGGCAATCAGGCCCGGCACGAACTGGTTGGCGGCGAGCCCGAGCAGGGCCGGGCCCATCAGCGCCGCCGCCTCGTCCATAGTCCAGAACAGCCAGCGCTCCGGGTCGTCGAGCCGGCGCGGGATGGTGTGGCGGGCGGTGTCGTTCATCACCCGCCCCGTCAGACGATCGCCGTGCCGACCAGGCCGGTGACGATGCCGGTGCCGGCGCCCGCCGCGATGCCGACGCCCACCGCGCCCATCAGCTGCATGGCGTTGAAGCGCAGCACCGAGCCCACCAGCGCCGCCCCCACGGCCAAGGCCGCCGCGAGCTGACCGCCGGTGCCACCCACAATGTCCTGCACCGTGTCCAGCGGTGTGTCGAAGGTGGTGTCGGTGGTCGCCAGCGCGAGGTCCGGGCCGGCCACCATGGCGGCCAAGGCGAGCCCCAGGACGGTAGCCCCGCGCCAGGCGGAGCCGGAGCGATCCCTACCGGATGCCGTCACCGTCGCCGGGCCCTTCATGGCGCCGCTCCCGTTCCCGGATCGTCCGGGCCGGGGCTCTTCGGACCGGACAGCGCGGTGCCGTCGTCCGAGGTCGACTTGCGCGGCCGGCTCCGCGCCCACCTGTCCAGGTCCTCGCGCAGATAGCGCACCAGACGGCCGAGCAGGTGGTACACCGGCCCCCCGCCCGACACCCGGTAGCGCGCCAGCGTCTTCGGCCGCATGTTGAGATGCGCCGCCGCCTGCTCCGTGTTCAGATACTCGCTGTCGTTCATGCCGTCCGTCTCCCTGCCTGCCCGCCCCGGACCGCGACCCGGGGGCCTCGACGGCGCCCGGACCGCTCCGGACGCACCGGCGGCAAGCAAAGCGCAGAAAACGGATCGCGGGGATGGTCGTTTTGCATTTTGAAAACGACCACCCCCCGGAGGATGCTGGAGTGCCCGTGAGACCCCGTGAGGATGATCGCGGTTGCGAACGCTCCGCCGGGCGCCGTCCCGAAACGGCCCCGTCCAGTCTCGAATTCGACTCGGCAAACGCCGGCAGAGGCGAATCCGGCGGCGCGTCGAAATGCGATTCGATGGGGTCGGAGAGGCCGGTGACGGAAGCCAGACGGCGGGTGCGCCTTGCGACGAAACGCGCGGCAGTCTCCCCATCGGTCGCCGCATCCGAGATCGTCGTTGCAGGGGGCTCGATCGACGGCGCGACCCCCGACCGGGTGGTTGACGTTCTCCGATCGCCGACCGGGGCCGTGAGAATCAGGGCTTGAAGTGCTGTCCAGGCAGAGCCAGGTTGTGATGAGTTACCCGCCGGCAGCGCGCTGTCGGCTCAGGGGCCGCTCTTCGGAGCGGCCCCTGCCATTTGCGGGGGATGCGAGGCAGAACGCGGGTCTACATGGGCGGCTTCAACCGATACGGTCGAGAACCGTCGCTGTCTTCCGCGCTCGGAAGGGGAGCAGCGGAACGGAGACGAGGCGATTGCCTGCCGGGCGCGCTTCGCCCCGCTACAGAGACTCCCGGCGTCTCTCCGCCACTGCGGCGAGCCGCGGAAGTCCCTTCGCCGTCAGGTCGAGAATGAACTCGTCCGGAGAGAAGGGCGGGTTCGTGTAGGCCTCCCGCAGGGTGCGCAGCACCGCAAGCGCCTCGGAGGGATAGAGATCGAATGTTCGTGACAGAAACGCATCCGCGTCGATCGCCTCGATGTCGAACCCCGAGAGCGCTTCGGCCGGAAAGTCGGTAAGGTTGTCGGTGACGATATGCTGCGCACCGCACCGGATCGCCGCCGCCAGGACATGGCGGTCGTCGGCGTCGGGGAGGTCGAGGGTCCCGATCAGCGGCTCGTATCCGCTAACGAGCGCTTCCCCGAAATGCTCGCTCATTGCACGCCGCTGCGAGCGAACGCTCGCTTCGAGATGCGGCTTTCGTTCGAGGAGGCTCCGCGTCCACTCGTCGAGAATCCGTTCGGTCCATCGCGCCCGAAACAGTCCTGCGCGGTGCATGCGCAAGAGAATGTCCCGCTTCCGGAAAGGATACAGGACGTTCGCGTCCAGCACGACGACAGGGCGGTCCGCGACATGGTTCAAGACGCATCGAACTCCTGCCCGAGACGGGCGAGATCGTCGAGCGCCGCATTGCGCGCTGCATCGCGGCGGTCCTTGTAGGCCATCAGGTCGGCATGCATGACGCGCCGGTGCGCGCCGACCGGAATAAAGGGGATTTCACCCTCCTTGAGCAGCTTGCTCAAATGCGGGCGCGAGACGTTCAGGATGTCGGCCGCCTGCTGTGTGGTCAGCATGGCTCCGGCCGGCACCAGCGTGACCGTGTTGCCGGATGCGACACCGCCCAGCAGGTCGATCACAAGGTCCGCGATTGCGGGCGCCAGCCGCACGCATCCGCCGCCCTCGCTGTGGATGGCCAGGACGCCGTCCGCCGCCCGCGCCCGGGCGAGCGCTGTTGCCGCTTCCTCCGCACACGCAATCTCGTCCTGCGTCGGAAGACGGCGCGTCAGATCGACCGTTTCGGCAGCGTTGTCCATACCGATCCTCCTCTCCGTCAAATTGCAGCAGTTCCGATAGCGACTCGCGGAACCGCCATCAACTGCAATAAGGACAATAACAGAAAAAAGCGTAACGACAAGGCCGCTCCATCGGCGCTGCACTGCCTTGCCCGGCAATCATCGGGGACCGGTCGTCACGGCGCATCCATATTCCGGATGCTCACATTCTCCTGCCTGTCGTCGCCCATGAGGTTGCCGCCGATGCTGCCGGTGATCCGAGAGGCGGCGCTCTGGATCGAATCCCGCGCGAGGTGGGCATAACGCGCGGTCGTCTGCACCTGGGTGTGACCGAGCAGCTTGCCGATCATCGTCAGGCTCTCGCCGAGCGCCAGAGCCCTGCTCGCAAAGCTGTGCCGGAGGTCGTGGATGCGCACATCCTTCAGCCCGGCGCGCTCGCGGATGCGCCGCCAGGGCCGCTGAAGGTCGGTGAGATGCGTCCCCGGCAGACGCCCCGCGATCACCCAGGGGTTGTCGTCCTCGCGCGGGATCGCCGCCAGCACCGCCCGCGCCTCGGGGCCGAGCGGAACGACGCGCCCGCCGGTCTTCGCGTCCGGGAGCTCGATGCAGTCCGCCTTCACATAGTCCCACTTCAGGCCGCGGATCTCCGACATCCGGCAGCCGGTGAGCAGCAGCAGCCGGAACGCCGCCACCGCCGAGGGCATCTCCGGCTCCGCCTCGCGCAGCACCTCGCCCAGCCGTTCGGTCTCCTCCTCCGACAGGAAGCGTTCCCGCTTGTGCTCCTTGAAACGCTTGACGTGCCGGCACGGGTTGGTGCCGTCCGGCCGCCAGCCCCAGACCTCCGCGAGCGAGAACATCTTGGACAGAACCCCGAGCGTCCGGTTGGCCTGGTAGGGCTTGTCCCGGAGATCGTGATGCAGCGCTGCGATGTCCTTGCGCTGCACCTCGGCAACCCGCAGCTCCCCGATGACCGGATCGACGAACAGCGATACCGAGCGCGCGTATTCCAGTTGCGTGCTCTCCTTGCAGTGGTCGGGCACATACTCTTCGAGAAACCGCTTGCCCAGATCCGCCATGGTCGGCTCGGCCTTTCGCGCGGCCTCCGCATTGCGGGGATCGATGCCCTTCTTCGCGTCGGCGAGGACTTCGAGCGCCTTCGTCCGCGCCTCGTCCGGCGTGAGCGGCCCGTGCGGGCCGATGGTGAACCAGCGCAGCTTGCCGTCCACCCGGGTCTGGACGACGTAGTTCTTGCGCCCCGATTTGCGCACCCTGAGGCCGAAACCGGTGAGCTCGCCGTCCCAGTAGACGGCATCGCTGCCGTTGGCCCTGATCGCGTCGACGGTGCGCTTGGTCAGCCGGGGGATGCGGTTGGAAGCCATGGCGAAGGTCCTTGACGTTGCCGGGACCGTGTAGCACACTGGCAAACTATTGGCAAACACTTTGCATCAATCCGGCGGACTCTCAATATCCCTCGAACGACCTAATGGAGACATAAACCACCGGAAAACATAGAAAAATCT
>CAZSPS010000212.1:0-6424 GCA_964608875.1 uncultured Ectothiorhodospiraceae bacterium | reverse complement strand
GCCGCGGGTGGGGGCGGGCGCGGGCCCGCCGTCAGGCCCGCGCGGCTTCGGCCGCAGCCGTGGCCGGGTACGGGATCCCGGTGCCGCCGAGCCCGCAGTACCCCCACGGGTTCTTCGCGAGGTACTGCTGGTGGTAGTCCTCGGCGTAGTAGAACTCCGGTGCGTCGAGGACCTCGGTGGTGATGGCGCCGTAGCGGGCGGCCGACAGCGCCGCCTGGTAGACGTCGCGCGACACGAGGGCCGCCGCGCGCTGCGCCGGCGACGCGCAGTAGATGCCCGAACGGTACTGGGCGCCGACGTCGTTGCCCTGGCGCATCCCCTGGGTCGGGTCGTGGCTCTCCCAGAACACGCGCAGCAGGTCCTCGTAGCCGGCCGCGGCCGGGTCGAAGACGACGCGCACCACCTCGTTGTGGCCGGTGAGGCCGGTGCACACCTCCTCGTAGGTGGGGTTGGGGGTGTGGCCGCCCGCGTAGCCGACGGACGTGGACCACACGCCCGCGCACTCCCAGAACCGGCGCTCCGCCCCCCAGAAGCAGCCGAGGCCGAACAGCGCGGTCTCGAACCCGTCCGGGAACGGCGGCGCCAGCCGGTTGCCGTTGACGTAGTGCATGCCGCCGCCGCCGTTCAATGGCCCATCACCACAGGCAGGTCGGCGTACTTCAGGATGTGGCGGGTGGCGCCGCCGAAGATCATCTGCCTGAGCCGGCTCTGCGCGTAGGCGCCCTTGAGCAGCAGGTCGGGGCCGGTCTCCATGGCGTCGTCGAGCACCGCCTCGCCCGGCGGCCGGCCGTCGAGCGCGGTCACGTGGGTGCGGGCGGCCACTCCGTTCGCGACCAGCCCCTTGGCCACCTGTTCCACGTCCGGGCCGGGCGCCTGCACCCCCTCGACGGCGCACACCGCGACCTCTTCGGCGGACTCGAGCAGGGGCATCGCCGCGCCCAGGGTGCGCGCGGTCTCCGTGCTCCCGTTCCAGAGCACCGCGACCCTCTGCGCGAAGGTCGCGGGCAGGGAGGGCGGGGCCAGCAGCAGCAGCCGGCCGCTCTCGAACAGGGCCGCCTCGCAGAGCACGTTCCAGTCGGGGGAGGAGTCCTCGCTCTCGCGGCCGATGGCGATGAGGTCGAAGACCCGTCCGTACTCGCCCACGATCTGCTCGCCGAGGCCGTCGATCTGCCGCCACACGGCGCTCGCGCCGCCGGCGTCCGGTCCCGGCCCCCCACCAGGTCCATCGTCCGCCGCCGCTTCGTCTTCCAGGAGCGTCACCCCGTTCGCCCGCACCCGCTCGGCGAAGCGCTCGCGCGCCTCGTCCGCGCGCTGCGACTCCTCGTCCGCGGCCTGCGTCACGTAGCCGCCGATGGCGATGCCTTCGCTCGCGTACACGAGGGGGGCGGTGTGGATGAACAGGCCCTCGATGCGGGCCCCGCGCGCGACGGCCGCGCGGCAGGCGAGATCGAGCGCGGCCAACGCCGTGGCGTCGTCCCGGAACGGCACCAGGATGCTCTTCATCATGACCTCGCCCCTCCTTCGTCCTCCCGGACCGGCGCGAGTATAGACGCTGGGGCGCAGGCGATGCCGTGCGGGGTGAGGCGCGCCGCTATCATGGGCGCGTCCGGGGCGGGGCCGTCGTCCGCAGCAGGCCGCGGCCGGCCCGGGGCGACCGGGTTTGCAAGGCGGGAGCCGGACGATGGAGCACGAGGGGAGGGCGGCGGTGGTCACGGGGTCGAGCCGCGGCATCGGCGCCGCCGTGGCGCGCGCGGCGGCGCGCGACGGCTACGACGTGTGCGTGAACTACGTCCGCGACGAGGCGGCGGCCGAGGGGGTGGCGGACGACGTGCGCCGCGCCGGGCGGCGGGCGGTGGTGGTGCAGGCGGACACCGGCCGCGAGGCCGACGTGGTGCGCCTGTTCGAGACCGCCGCCGCGGAGCTCGGCTACGTCGCCGCCCTCGTCAACAACGCCGGCATCACCGGCGCGAGGTCGCTCATCGAAGACGTGACCGCCGAGACGCTCGACGAGGTGCTGCGGGTCAACGTCGCCGGCTACTTCCTCTGCGCGCGCGAGGCCATCCGGCGCATGTCCACGCGGCGCGGCGGGCGGGGCGGGCTCATCGTCAACGTCTCCTCGATCGCCGCCGTGCTCGCCGGCGCGGGAGAGTGGGTGCACTACGGCGCATCGAAGGGCGCGGTGGACACCTTCACCCGCGGCCTCGCCCTGGAGACCGCTGGCCAGGGCATCCGCTGCAACTCGGTGCGCCCCGGCATGGTGGAGACCGACATCCACTGGCCGGGCCGGCTCGAGCGGATCGCCCCCACCATCCCCATGCAGCGCACCGCCACGCCCGAGGAAGTGGCCGAGGCCGTGTGCTGGCTGCTCTCCGAGCGCTCGAGCTACTGCACGGGCGCCCACATCGACGTCACCGGCGGCAGGATGTGACCTGCGCGCCCCGCGCGTCCCGCGCGTGCGCCTCTCCTCAAGCGTCCTCCACCAGGACGACGTGCAGGCGGCGCGGGCCGTGGGCGCCGAGCTCGAGCTGGAGCTCGATGTCGCCGGTGCGCGACGGGCCGGTGATGAAGTTGACGGTGCGCGGCAGCGCCGTGCGTTCGGCCCGCAGGCGCGCCCAGACGTCCTCCAGATGGGCCACGAGGCGGCTGCGCGCCAGCACCGCGACGTGCGTCTCCGGCAGGAAGTTGAGGGTGGTGGGGGTGGTGCGGTCGGACAGGAAGACGACGGTGCCCGTCTCCGCGATGCCGGCGTAGGCGCCGACGACGCTCGTGCGGTCGCGGGCCCCGGCGGCGCGGCGCTCGACCGCGAGCTCGTTCGACCACGGGACGCGCTCCAGCAGGGGGTCGGTGGCGGCCACGATGTCCTTGCCGAGCGCGTGCTCTTCGAGATAGGCGGCGACGGCCCGCGACACGTCCCCGACCCGCCGCACCGGCGCGAAGGTCGCGGACGCCACCTCGGCCTTGGCCGCGAACCGGGCCGCGAGGTCGCCCTCCACCGGCGGGCGCACGTGCGTCTCGTGCGCGGCGATGCGCGCCTCGATCGCCTCGCGCCGCTCCGCATCGTCGCCGTCCGGAGCGCGGCCGAGCGCCGAGCGCACGGCCTCGAGCACCCGCGTCCGCGAGTCCGCCGCCGCCGCGCCGCCCGCGTCCGCGCCCGTACCCGCGCCGCCGCCGCCATTGCCGCTCATCCGCCGTCCGTCCCGCGCCGTCTGCGCCACGCGCTGCGGAAGGTCTCGCCTTCCGGGGCGGGCAGGTCGCGCACCGCCGTCCAGCCCGAGGCGAGCGGAAAGCGCCGGAACGCGCCCCGCCGCCGGCCGAGCGCGCCCATCAGCCGCATCGCGGCCGAGGTGACGCACCCGTAGAGCGCGGGGCGGCGCGCGAGGGCGCCCCACGCGGCCAGCGCCGTGCGCGAGACGCGGGAGGCGAGGCCGCGCTCGAACCCCCGCGTGCGCAGCTTGCGCAGCATGGCCGGCAGCGGGATGCTCATCGGGCAGACCTGCTCGCAGCGCCCGTTGAGGGTGCAGGCGTGCGGCAGGTGGTGCGCCCGGTCGAGCCCCAGGATGAGGGGGGTGAGCACCGACCCCATCGGCCCGGTGTACACCCAGCCGTAGGCATGGCCCCCCACCGCGTGGTAGACGGGGCAGTGGTTGAGGCAGGCGCCGCAGCGGATGCAGCGCAGCATCTCGCGGAACTCCCCGCCCAGCATCGCGCTCCGCCCGTTGTCGATGAGCACCACGTGGAGCTCGCGCGGCCCGTCCAGGTCGCCCTCCCGGCGCGGCCCCGTGGAGAAGGTGGTGTAGGAGGACATCTCCTGCCCGGTGGCGCTGCGCGCCAGCAGCCGCAGCACGGTGCACACGTCCTCGAACGTCGGCAGCACCTTCTCGATGCCGGCGACGACGACGTGCACCCGCGGCAGCGTGTTGCTGAGGTCGCCGTTGCCCTCGTTGGTGACGATGACCGCCGAGCCCGATTCGGCCACCAGGAAGTTCGCCCCCGTGATGCCCACGTCGGCGCGCAGGAAGTCGCGCCGCAGCACCTCACGCGCGCGCGCCACCAGCTCGGCGTTGCCGAGGCCGGGCGGCGCGAAGCCGAGCGGCGCGTGGCTGCGCGCGAAGAGGTCGCGGATCTGCTCGCGGGTCTTGTGGATGGCGGGGGCGACGATGTGGCTCGGCGTCTCGCCCGCGAGCTGGATGACGTACTCGCCGAGGTCCGTCTCCACCACGTCGAGGCCCGCCTCCTCCAGCGCCTCGTTGAGGGCGATCTCCTCGCCCACCATGGACTTCCCCTTGGCGACGGCGCGCGCCCCCGCCTGCCGGCAGATGCCGAGCACGGCGGCGCGCGCCTCGGCGGCGTCCGCCGCCCAGTGCACCCGCGCGCCGGAGGCGGCGGCCTCGCGCTCGAACTTGCCGAGGTAGAGGTCGAGGTGGGAGAGGGTGTGGTCCTTGATGCCGCGCGCCGCCTCACGCAGCGCCTCGAACTCGGGCAGGGCGTCCACCGCCTTGCGCCGGTTGCCGATGAAGCCCTCGCGGGCGCGGCCGAGCGCGACCCGCAGGACGTCGTCGTCGAGGGCCCGCTCGGCGAGGCCGGGGAAGCGGTGGCTCTCCGGGATCACCGCCCCGGCTCCTCGCCGCCGGCTTCCGGTCCGCGCGCCGGGCCTTCCCCGATGCCCGTCTCCGCCATGCCCGCCAGCACCTCGGCGACGTGGAACGCGCGCACGCCGCGGCCTTCGCGGCCGAGCCGTCCCGCGATGTTGAGCAGGCAGCCGAGGTCTCCCGCGAGCACGGCGTGCGCTCCCGTGTCCGCGACGTTGCGGACCTTCTCGCTCACCATCCGTTCGGAGATGCGCGGGTACTTGACGCAGAACGTACCGCCGAAGCCGCAGCACACCTCGGCGTCGCGCATCTCGACCAGCTCGAGCCCGGCCACCCGCGAGAGGAGCTGCCGCGGCTGCTCGCGCACCCCCATCTCGCGCAGCCCCGAGCACGAGTCGTGATAGGTGGCGCGGCGCACGTGGGGCGGCGCGCGCACGTCCGCCGCCGGGCCCGCGGGCGCCGCCGGGGCGCCGCGGACCTCCGTGAGGAAGCGGGTCAGCTCCCACACGCGCCCGGCGAACCGCTCCGCGCGCTCGCGCAGCCGGGGGTCGCCGTCGGCGAAGAGATCGGGCAGGTGGCGCGCCAGCATCCCCGCGCACGAACCGGAGGGCGCGACGACGTAGTCGAACGGCTCGAACGCGTCGAGGATCGAGCGCGCGATGGCGCGCGCCGTCTTCGCGTCGCCGCTGTTGAACGCGGGCTGGCCGCAGCACGTCTGGTCCGCCGGCGCCTCCACCGTGCAGCCCGCCGCCTCCAACAGCCGCACCGCCGCAAAGCCCACCGACGGCCGGTACAGGTCGACCAGGCAGGTGACGAACAGCCCCACCCGCGGCCGGTCCGGCGTGCGCATCGCGTCGCTCATGGGCGCGGATTGTTTCACGCCGGGAGCGCGAAGGGGAGGCCGGGGGGCGGGGGGAGGAGGAGATGCGGGAGGGGGTGCGGCGGGCGGACGAAGTGCGCTATCCTTGCCCCCGGCGATTTGGGAAGGGAGTCGCCAACTGGAAGTTGGAAAGCCAAGGAGTCGAAGCCATGAGCCATACGGCGCTCTATCGAGCATTCATCGCAGCGGGGACGGAAGGGAAACTGGCGAAGGAGGCGGCAGAGAGTGTCATGTACGCCCGGGAAGCAGCCACCCGCACCGATCTCGCCGAGTTCAAGGCCGAGATCGGGGGCAACATCGCCGCCCTCGACGCCAAGGTCGATCTGTTCCGGGCTGAGCTCAAGGGCGATATCGCTGCCGCCGAGACCAGACTCGAGCGCAGCCTGCACGCGATCACGTGGCGCTTTATCGGCTACGTCTTCGCCATGCAGACGCTGTTCCTCGCCTTCGATAGGCTGGTCCTCGGGGGTTGAGCCGGGGGGAGGCCCCGTCTGTCATGAAGAACCGAAACGCCACCGTCCAGCGCGGGATCGAGGCAGCCGTCCGCACCGATCTCCCGGCGCGAAAGGCCGATTTCGCCGCGTTGGAAATCGATATCGAGCGCAGCATGCGCGTGGCGACTTGGCGCATCATCGGCGCCCTCGCGGTCATGAAGGCGCTGTTCCTCGCCCTCGAGAGGCTGGTTATCGGGGGTTGAGCCGTGGGGAGGCTCCGTCGGCCATGAAGCATCGCAGCGCCACCGTCCGGCGCGAGACCAAGGAGACCCGGATCGAGGCCGTCCTCGACCTCGACGGGGTCGGCGAGGCGGACGTCGCGACCGGCGTGCCGTTCCTCGACCACATGCTCGACCAGGTGGCGCGCCACGGCCTCGTGGACCTGCGGCTGCGGGCGGACGGCGACCTCGACGTCGACGCCCACCACACCGTCGAGGACACGGGCATCGTCTTCGGCCAGG
>CAZSPS010000211.1:0-1731 GCA_964608875.1 uncultured Ectothiorhodospiraceae bacterium | reverse complement strand
TCTCCGGGGTCCACCCCGAGCGCATCCATCAGGGCGCGGTTGCCGCGCGCTCGCGCTCGGCAACCGCGCCCTGATGGATGCGCTCGGGGTGGACCCCGGAGAGGCGCTCTCCGGCCGGGCCGAAGCGCTGCGCGAGGAAGGCAAGACCGTGGTGTTCGCCGCGCTCGACGGGGCGCCGGCCGGCCTCCTCGCGATCGCCGACCCGGTGAAGGAGACGGCGCCGGAGGCGGTGCGCGCCTTGCGGCGGGCCGGGCTGCGCGTCATCGTGGCGAGCGGCGACGAGCGGGCGACGGCGCAGGCGGTCGCGAGCAGCCTCGGCATCGACGAGGTCCACGCCGGCCTCAGCCCGTCCGGCAAGGCGGAGCTGGTCGCGCGGCTGCGCGGCGCCGGCCGCAAGGTGGCGATGGCGGGCGACGGGGTGAACGACGCCCCCGCCCTCGCCGCGGCCGACGTCGGCATCGCCATGGGCACGGGCGCGGACGTGGCCATCGAGAGCGCGGGGGTGACCCTGGTGCGGGGCGAGCTGGACGGCATCGTGCGCGCGCGCCGCCTCGCCCGCGCGGCCATGCGCAACGTGCGCCAGAACCTGTTCTTCGCCTTCGCGTACAACGCGGCCGGGGTGCCGCTCGCGGCGGGCGTACTGTACCCGGCGTTCGGGCTGCTGCTCTCGCCGATCGTGGCGGCGGCGGCGATGTCGCTGTCCTCGCTGTCCGTCATCGGCAACGCGCTGCGGATGCGGCACGCGGACCTCGGGGGGGCCACACGGGGAGGAACGAAGTGAACGATGCGCACTCGAAACGCAAGGCCCTGCGGGCCATGCTCGCCTCGGGCAAGCTGGCGGTGGCGCCCGGCGCCTACAACGCGCTGAGCGCGCGCCTGGTGGAGGAGGCGGGCTTCCCGGCGGTGTACATGACCGGCTCGGGGGTCGCCAACAGCCTGCTCGGGCAGCCGGACGTCGGCCTCCTCACCATGGGGGAGATGACGGCCATGGCCCACTACATCGCCGAGGCGGTGGCGGCGCCCGTCATCTCCGACGCCGACACCGGCTACGGCAACGCCGTCAACGTCATCCGCACGGTGCGCGAGTTCGAGGCGGCGGGAGTGGCCGCGATCCATCTCGAGGACCAAGTGAGTCCGAAGCGCTGCGGCCACATCCAGGGCAAGGAGCTGGTCTCCCCGGAGGAGATGGAGGGGAAGATCCGGGCCGCGGCCGACGCGCGCCGCGACCCGGCCCTGGTGATCGCGGCGCGCACCGACGCGCGCGGCCCGCTCGGGCTGGACGCGGCCATCGAGCGCGCCAACCGCTACCGGGAGGCGGGGGCGGACGTGGCGTTCCCCGACGCCCTCCTGTCCGAGGACGAGTTCGTGCGCTTCGCGCGCGCCGTGCCGGGGCCGAAGATGATGAACATGGGAGGGTACGCGGCGCGCCGCACCACGCCGAAGATGCCGCTCGAGTTCCTGGAGGAGGCGGGCTTCGGCATCGCCCTCTTCCCGCTCGCGATCCTGCGTGCGGGGGCGCGCGCCGCGCAGGACTTCCTGCACGGGCTCAGGGCGCGCGGCACCGCCTTCGAGGTCGAGCACCTCGAGACCCTGAAAGGCCATCCGATGGAGAACTGGTACGAGTTCACCGGCATCGGCCGGGTGCGGGAGACCGAGGAGCGCTACCTTCCGAAGGAGGACGTGGCGCGCAAGTACGAGGGGGAGGGCTACCGCCCGGACGCCGGCGGAGGC
>CAZSPS010000210.1:0-4037 GCA_964608875.1 uncultured Ectothiorhodospiraceae bacterium | reverse complement strand
CCGTACTCCCGCGAGCACGAGTACGAGGCCGACCGCCTGGGCCTCGAGTACATGCACGCCGCGGGCTACGACCCGCAGGAGGCGGTCCGCTTCTGGCAGCTCATGAACGGCATGGACCGCCGCCGGCCGCTCGAGTTCATGTCCACGCACCCCGCGCCCGCCAACCGCATAAAGCGGCTCCAGGAAGAGGCGGCGCGCCTCGCCTAGCCCGCCCAGGCTGCCGCGAGGCGTTGGACGGGCGGTGCGCCTCGCCTAGCCCGCCCGCGCCGCCGCCGCCAGCCGTGCGGCGCGGCGCGCCGGGTGGCATATACTGCCGCCGATGAAGCGGGACATCGCCTATTCCGAACCCATCGGGGACGAGGTCCGCACCACCACGTGCTACATGTGCGCGTGCCGGTGCGGCATCCGGGTGCATCTGAAGGACGGCGCGGTGCGCTATATCGAGGGCAACCCCGACCACCCGGTCAACCGGGGGGTGCTCTGCGCCAAGGGCTCGGCCGGCATCATGCAGCACTACTCGCCGGCGCGGCTCTCCAAGCCGCTGCTGCGCACCGGCGAGCGCGGCAGCGGCGAGTTCCGGGAGATCTCGTGGGAGGAGGCGGTCCGCACCGCGGTCGACTGGCTCCGCCCCCTGCGCGAGTCCGACCCCCGCCGCCTCGCCTTCTTCACCGGGCGCGACCAGAGCCAGGCCCTCACCGGGTGGTGGGCGAGCCGCTTCGGCACCCCCAACCACGCCGCGCACGGGGGCTTTTGTTCGGTCAATATGGCGGCGGCCGGGCTCTATTCCATCGGCGGGTCGTTCTGGGAGTTCGGCGAGCCGGACTGGGAGCATACCCGCTGGTTCATGCTGCTCGGGGTGGCCGAGGACCACGACAGCAACCCCATCAAGCTCGGCCTCGCGCGGCTCAAGGAGCGGGGCGCCAAGGTGGTGTCGGTGAACCCGGTGCGCACCGGGTACTCGGCGATCGCGGACGAGTGGGTCGGGATCGCGCCCGGCACGGACGGGCTGCTGGTGCTCGCCCTGGTGCACGAGCTGCTGCGCGCAGGAAGGGTGGACGCGGACTACCTCGCGCGCTACACGAACGCTCCCTGGCTGGTGGTGGAGGACCCGGGCGGACCGGAGGACGGGCTCTTCGCACGCGACGCCGAGGGCCGGCCGCTGGTGTGGGACGAGCGCGCGGGCGTCCCGTGCGCGGCGACGGAGCCGGACCCGGACTCCGAACGCCGGCCTGCGCTCCGGGGCCTGCGCGAGCTTCCCGGCGGGCGCGCCGCACGGCCGGCGTTCGAGCTGGCCGCGCGCCGCTACCTCGATCCGCGCTACGCGCCCGAAGCCGCCGCGCGCGCGACCGGAGTGCCGGCCGCGACCATCCGGCGGCTCGCGGCGGAGCTGGCCGACGCCGCCTTCTCGCACCCGGTGACCCTGGACGTGCCGTGGACGGACGCCTACGGCCGCCGCCACGAGACCATGACGGGCCGCCCCGTCGCCTTCCACGCGATGCGCGGCATCTCCGCCCACTCCAACGGCTTCCAGACCTGCCGGGCGCTGCACGTGCTGCAGATGCTGCTCGGGACGGTGGACGCGCCCGGCGGCTTCCGCTACAAGGCGCCGTTCCCGAAGCCGGCGCCGCCGCCCCAGCTTCCGGCCGGCCGGCCGGACCAGGTGGCGCCGGGCGAGCCCTTGCCGGGGCCGCCGCTGGGCTTCCCGCGAGGGCCGGAAGACCTGCTGGTGGACGCCGACGGGCGCCCGGCCCGCATCGACAAGGCGTTCTCGTGGGAGGCGCCGCTCGCCGCCCACGGCATGCTGCACACCGTCATCCATAACGCCTGGGCCGCCGACCCCTACCCGATCGACACCCTGTTCCTCTACATGGCCAACATGGCGTGGAACTCGGCCATGGACCCCGCCCGCACGGCGGCCATGCTCACCGACCGCGACCCCGAGAGCGGCGAGTACCGCATCCCGCGCTTCATCTACTGCGACGCCTTCGCCTCGGAGACGGTGGCCTACGCGGACCTGGTGCTCCCCGACACCACCTACCTCGAACGCTGGGACTGCATCTCCCTCATGGACCGGCCCATCGGCTCGGCGGACGGTCCCGCCGACGCCATCCGCCAGCCGGTGACGGCCCCGGACCGGGACGTGCGCCCGTTCCAGGACGTGCTGCTCGAGATCGGGGCGCGCCTCGGGCTGCCGGGCCTGGTGAACGAGGACGGCGGCCCGCGCTACCCCGGCGGCTATCCCGACTTCATCGTCCACCACGAGTACCGCCCCGGGATCGGCCCGCTGGCGGGGTGGCGCGGCGCGGACGGCGGCGCCAAGGGCGCCGGCGCGCCCAACCCGGAGCAGCTCGCGCGCTACGTCGAGAACGGGTGCTTCTGGCAGGACGAGCTCGCCCCCTCGCAGCGCTACTTCAAGCACTGCAACCGCGATTACCTCGAGTACGCCGAGCGCATGGGCTTCGTCGGATCGGCCGAGCCGGTGGTGCTGCAACTCTACTGCGAGCCGCTCCAGCGCTTCCGGCTCGCCGCCCGCGGCCACGGGGCGGTACTCCCGCCGCACGAGCACCGCGCGCGGGTCGAGCGGTACTTCGACCCGCTGCCCATCTGGTACGAGCCGTTCGAGTCCGGGGCGCCGGGGGAGGAGGGCGGCGCCGCGGCAGACTGGCCCCTGCACGCCGTGACCCAGCGTCCGATGGCGATGTACCACTCCTGGGGCTCGCAGAACGCATGGCTGCGCCAGCTGCACGCGAGCAACCGGCTCTACGTCCCGCACCCGGTCGCGGACGAGCTGGGGGTGGAGGACGGCGACTGGGTGGCGGTGGAGAGCCGCAACGGCGAGGTGCGGGCGCAAGTGCGGCGGATGGCCGCGGTGAACGAGCGCACGGTGTGGACCTGGAACGCCATCGGCAAGCGGCGCGGGGCGTGGAACCTCGACCCGGACGGGCCGGAGGGCACGCGCGGCTTCCTGCTGAACGACCTCATCGCGGAGCTGCTGCCCGAGCGCGAGGGCGGCGCGCGCTACGCGAACGCGGACCCGATCACGGGGCAGGCGGCGTGGTACGACCTGCGGGTGCGGCTGCGGCGCGTGGACGGGCCGGGCGAGCGGGCGGCGCCGCTCGCCGTCCCGCCCGGAGTGCCCGCGCGCCCGCGCGCGCTGCGCTTCGGCGAACAGTTCCGGCGCCGCCGCGGGCGCGGCGGGAGGCGGGCGGGATGACCGCGCTCCCAGGTCCGACCCCCCGCCGGCTCGGCCTCGTCATCGACCTCGACACCTGCGTCGGCTGCCACGCCTGCGTCGTCCACTGCAAGGAGTGGAATACGGGCGGCTACCCGGCGCCGCTCTCCGACACCGACCCCTACGGCCCGGAGCCGAGCGGCGCGTGGCTGAACCGCGTGCACTCCTACGAGGTGGAGACGGACTCCCCGGGCGTCGGCGGCGGCGGCGCCGACGCGGCCCCGCCGCGGGTGGTGCACTTCCCGAAGTCGTGCCTGCACTGCGAGGACGCGCCCTGCGTGACGGTGTGCCCCACGGGGGCGTCGTACAAGCGCGCGGAGGACGGCATCGTGCTGGTGGACGAGGACCTTTGCATCGGCTGCAAGCTGTGCGCGTGGGCGTGCCCCTACGGGGCGCGCGAGTTCGACTCCGGCACCGGGGTGATGAAGAAGTGCACGCTGTGCATCGACCGCATCTACAACGAGCACCTGGCCGATCCGGTGCCCGCGTGCGTGTCCACCTGCCCCGCGCGCGCCCGGCACTTCGGGGACCTGGCCGACCCCGGCTCCGAGGTGTCGCGGCTGGTGGCGGAGCGGGGCGGCTACGAGCTGATGCCCGAATCGGGGTGCCGGCCCGTCAACCGCTACCTGCCGCCGCGCGGCGCGGATCCCGGACGCTCCGGCGCGGCGGCGGGCGGCGCGGGCGCCGCCGCCCATCCGCCCGCGCTCGAGGACGCGCCCGCCGAAGGCGGCTTCCTCGGCTGGGTCGACCGGCTGCTCGCGGACGGCTGAGCGCGCGCGGCACGCCGCCCGGACCCCGGCTCGAA
>CAZSPS010000209.1:0-8164 GCA_964608875.1 uncultured Ectothiorhodospiraceae bacterium | reverse complement strand
GACCTCGTCCACCACCCCCGCGCCCTCGTGGCCGAGCACCACGGGGAACTCGCTCGGGATGGTGCCGTTCAGGATGGAGAGGTCGGAGTGGCAGACCCCGGTCGCCATCATCCGCACCCGCACCTCGCCGCCGCGCGGCGGATCGAGGTCCACGTCGACCACCTCGAGCCGGTTCAGCTCGCTCGCGACTACCGCCTTCATGCGCTCCGCCCCCCCTCTTTCTCTGCGTCTCCGAGCCCGGCGGCCGCCTTCCGGACCGCCACCGGCCGCGGATCCTACCCCGTGCGCGCGGACTCCGCCGCCGGGGCGGGCGCGCCGGCCTGCGCCGCCGCAGGCGCGAGGGGCTCGACGTCGTCCTCGATCTCGAGCTGCAGCACGTCGTTGAAGCGGTTGAAGGCGCCGCAGAGCGCGATGCGCCAGGTGAGCTCGACGATCTGCGGCTCGTCGAAGTGCTCGCGCAGACGCTCGAACAGCGAGTCCCGGACCCGGTTCGGCTCGAGGGTCACCGCCCGGGCGTACTCGACCACGAGCCGGTCGGCGTCGTCCATCTCGGGGTGGTCCTCGTAGTCCAGCACCGAGCGCACCCCGTCGGCCGACATGCCCTCGACCGCGAGCATGGGGCCGTGATGGGCGACGCAGTACTCGCACTCGTTCAGCCGCGAGACCGCGACCAGCGCCAGCTCCAGGCTGCGCCGCGGCAGCACCCCCTCGCCGCGCAGCTCGGACATCATCCGGAAGACGTTCGCCAGGATGGGAGGGCGGTGCGCCATGGCACCCGCCAGGTTGCCGAACGGGCCGTAGGCCGCCATGTCGTCGAAGGCGGAGCGCGCCGCGGGCGCGGCCCGGTCCCGCCGCACGTAGGAGATGCGCGCCATGGGCTCCTCCCGGGGAGTGGATGGGGGATGCAGCATACCGCGGTTGACACTCCGGCGGGCAAGGCGGAGTATCCGCCGCACCGAACGCTTGCGGAGGTCCGGCCATGACACCCGAACAGATCCTCGCGACCCCGACCCGCGTCCTCACCCGGGCGCAGCGCGAGTCCTACTTCGAGAACGGCTACCTGCTGGTGGAGGACGCAATCCCCCGCAGCCTCGTGGAGGAGCTGCGCGCCGCGACCGAAGAGTGGGTGGAGAAGAGCCGCGCCGTGGCGAAGTCCGACGCGGTGTTCGACCTCGAGCCCGGCCACGGCCCGGACCGCCCGCGGCTGCGGCGGCTGTCGAGTCCGGTGGAGCACGACGAGCGCTACTGGCGGTTCGCGTCCGGGTCGACGCTCCCCGACATCGCCGCGGACCTGGTCGGCCCGGACGTGAAGTTCCACCACTCCAAGCTCAACTTCAAGTGGGCCCAGGGGGGCGAAGAGGTCAAGTGGCACCAGGACATCCAGTACTGGCCGCACACCAACTACAGCCCCCTCACCATCGGCGCGTACCTGCACGACGTCGGCCCCGAGCAGGGGCCGCTCGGGGTCGTCCCCGGCAGCCACCTGGGCGAGCTCTACGACGAATACAACGACAAGGGCCAGTGGGTCGGCTGCCTGTCGGACCGGGACCTCGAACGGGTGCCCCTCGACACCGCCCGCTACCTCACGGGGCCGGCTGGCTCGGTCACCATCCACAACTGCCGGACGATCCACGGCTCGCGCCCGAACCGCTCCGACCTCGGGCGCCCGCTGCTCCTCAACGTCTACTCCTCCGCGGACGCCTTCACCTACACCGCGAACCCGCTTCCGAGCCGGTACGAGGGAGCGATCGTGCGCGGCCGCGCCGCCCGCTACGCGCACCACGACCCGCGTCCGTGCCAGGTGCCGCCGGACTGGTCCGGGGGCTACACCTCGCTGTTCGCGCTGCAGCAGGGAGAAGGCTGGGACGAGGAGCAGCTGGCGGCGGTCGCGGACCAGACCCGCGCCATCCGGGGCGGCGGGGGCGCCCGCCCCGCGGCGTCCTAGGCGACGGGGGTAGCGGGCGGGCTGCCTGCCTCACCCGCACCGCCGGCACCGCACCCGGCCGAAGATCTCGTCCCAGTCGCCGTCCGTGGCGGCGTAGTCCAGCAGGCAGCGGAGCGCCTTCGAAGCGTCCGGCAACCCGTAGCGCTCGGCGATGAGCGCCAGCATCTCGCATGTGTCGGGGTGGACCTCGAACGGGACCTCGACCTTCACTCCAGCCATCTCGCAACCTCCCGGGAACGCGGGACCGCCCCGCCCCTCGGTCTGCCTGCCGCCCGTCCGCGCGCCGTCGCGGGCGCCGGGACGGCGGTCAGCGCTGGCAGCGCGGACACCACACGGTCGAGCGCTGCCCCACGACCGCTCCGCGAAGGGCCGCCCGGCAACGCGGGCACGGCTCTCCCGCACGATGGTATACCCGCACGTGCGTCAGGTAGCTGCCCGGCTCCCCGCCGGCGCGGACGTAGTCCCGCAGCGAGCTGCCGCCGGCGCCGAGGGCGTCGGCGAGGATCCGCCGCACCGCGTCCGCGAGCGCCTCGTAGCGCGCGCGCCCGATGCGCCCCGCCGCCCGCGCGGGGTGGATGCCGGCCTCGAACAGCGCCTCGTTGGCGTAGATGTTGCCGACCCCGGCGACGATGCGCCCGTCCATGAGGAAGGCCTTGACCGGGGCGCGCCGCCCGCGCGAGCGCCGGTAGAGCCAGCCGCCGTCGAACGCGTCCGAGAACGGCTCGGGGCCGATGCCCGCGAGCAGCGGGTGGGCGAGCGGCGGCCCCTCGCACCACAGCATGGCGCCGAAGCGGCGGGGGTCGCGGTAGCGAAGGCGCCGCCCGTCGTCCAGCCGCCAGTCCACGTGGTCGTGCGGGCCGGGCGGCTCGCCGTCCGGGATCACGCGCAGGCTGCCGGACATGCCGAGGTGCATGAGCACGCTCCCGCCGCCGATGCGCGCCAGCAGATACTTGGCGCGCCGCTCGAGCGCGTCGACCCGGCGGCCCTCGAGACGCGCGGCGAGTCCCGGCGGCACGGGCCAGCGAAGGCGCGGCTCGCGCACCGTGACCCGCTCCACCCGGCGGCCGACGAGCGCCGGCTCGAGCTCGCGGCGCGTCGTCTCGACCTCGGGCAGCTCCGGCATCGGTGCTCGGGGTGAAAGGAGGCCGCGCGGGAGGGATCGATCGGGGGGGAGGGAATCGGGAAGCGGGAAGGGTCCGGCTCAACCCCGCGGGGCGCCCCGCCCGCTCCGTTCGCGCTCCAGCTCCTCGCGGCGCGTCTCGGCGCGGGCCGAGCGGTACTCGCCGATGGCCGGGTCCTCGAGGGCGATCTCGAGCTGGCGGATGGCTTCCCCGAGGTCGCCGCTGCGGTAGTGGAACTCGGCGAGCGCCAGGTGCGAGTCGGCCCGGTGGCCCGCGCGTTCGTGGGCGAGGGCGAGCAGCCGGTAGAGATCGACCTCCTCGCCCGAGCCGAGCGCGTCTCCGGCGGCGCCGGCGCCGTGGCTGCGCTGGAAGCCGCGCAGCATCCGCAGCGCGTCGTCCGCCCGCCCCGCCTCCACGAGCGCCTGGCCGTAACGCAGCGTCAGGGCGCGGTGGTCGGGGAAGCGCTCCACCGACTCGGCGAGGAGCTCGAACGCCCGCGCATCGTCGCCGAGCGCGGTGAGCGCCTTCGCGGACGCGACGCGGTGCGCGGCGCGATCCGGGAACTCCCGGCCGAGCTCCGCCAGGAGCTCGACCGCCTCCCCGTGGCGGTCCATCGCCATCAGCGCGAGGGCGAGGCCGTAGCGGTCCTCTTCGGCCCCGGCCGCGCCCGTTCCCGCGCCCGTCCCCGCATCCGCGAGCCGCGCCTCGAAGTACTCGCGCGCCGCCGCCGCCGTGGAGGCGAGGCGCACCCGCAGCGCCGCCCGGATCAACGGGTATTCGGGACTCTCCCGGTACGTCCGCGGTTCGAACTGCTCGGCGCGCCCGCGGGCGTCGGCGATCCGCGAGCCGGTGTCGGGATGGGTGGAGAGGTACTCGGGCGGCTTCGACGTGTAGCGCTGCCACTCCCGGAAGCGCTCGAAGAACTCGGGCATGGCCCGTGGGTCGAAGCCGGCTTCGGCGAGCAGCGTGAGACCTGTGTTGTCCGCCTCCTGCTCGTTCTCGCGCGAGAACCGGAGCGCGCCCTCCTCGGCTTTGGAGAGCCCCGCCGCGAGCACCGCCTGCCCCGCGTCCGCGTTCTGGCGGGCGAGGATGATGGCGGCGGCCACGCTCGCGAGGGTGCCGAGCGAGGACAGCCGGCTGCGGTCGATCATGCGGGCGAGATGGCGCTGCGTCACGTGCGCGATCTCGTGCGCGAGGACCGCCGCCAGCTCGCTCTCGGACTCGGTGACGAGGACCAGGCCGGCGTTCACCGCGATGATGCCGCCCGGCCCCGCGAACGCGTTGACCTCCGGCTCGTCCACCACCAGGAACCGGTACGAGCGCTCCGGGTCGGGCGCGGCGATGCGCCGGCCGAGAGTGTTGATGTAGCCCACGATCTCGGGGTCGTCGATCACGGGCAGCGCGGCGCGCACCTGGCGCAGGAACCCCTCGCGCAGCCGGTCCTCTTCGGCGCGGGTCAGGACTTCGCCGGACGCGTCGCCGATGTCCGGGAGGGTGGTGTCGGCGGCGGCGGGGAGCGCAACCCCGCCGAGCGCCGCCGCCGCCGCCAGCAGGACGGCCGGCAGGTGCGCGCCCGCGCGCCCGGCTCCGCGGCGGCGGCGGCCGGCGGCGGCGCGAGCGGTCGGGTCCGGCCCCATCCGGACGATACCGGCAACCGAGGGCATCTCAGGCTCCTCGCATCCTCACCGGCGCGATTCTACCAAGCCAGGGGCCGCCGGCGGCGGCAGGCGGTGGCGGGCGCGGGGCCGCTTCGCTATGCTCGCGCCCCACCTTCCCGCCATCCCCCGGAGACCGCGCCATGAGCGATCGCCCCCGCAACGCCCTCTACGCCCAGTCCGGCGGCGTGACCGCGGTCATCAACGCGACCGCGGCGGGGGTCATCGAGACCGCCCGCCGCCACCCCGAGGCGATCGGCCGGGTCTTCGCCGGCCGCGACGGCATCATCGGCGCGCTCACCGAGGACCTGCTGGACACCGGCGAAGAATCGGACGAGGCCATCGCGGCGCTCCGCTACACCCCCTCCGGGGCCTTCGGCTCGTGCCGGCACAAGCTCAAGGGCCTCGACGAGAGCCGCGCCGAGTACGAGCGGCTCATCGACGTGTTCCGCGCCCACGACGTCGGCTACTTCTTCTACAACGGGGGCGGCGACTCGCAGGACACCTCGCACAAGGTGTCCCTGATCGGGGAGCGCCTGGGCTATCCCATCACCTGCATCGGCATCCCCAAGACGGTGGACAACGACCTCCCCGTCACCGACAACTGCCCCGGCTTCGGCTCGGTGGCGAAGTACGTCGCCGTCTCCGTGCGCGAGGCGGCGTTCGACGTGCGCTCGATGGCGAGGTCCTCCACCCGCGTCTTCATCATGGAGGTGATGGGCCGCCACGCGGGGTGGATCGCGGCCGCGGGGGGACTCGCCGCCGAGTTCGAGGGCGATGCGCCCCACGTCATCCTGTTCCCCGAGATCGCCTTCGACGAGGAACGCTTCCTCGCCCGCGTGCGCGAGTGCGTGGACACGCACGGCTACTGCGTGGTGGTGGTCTCGGAAGGCGCGCGCTACGAGGACGGGCGCTTCCTGTCGGATGCGGGCACCCGCGACGCCTTCGGCCACGTGCAGCTCGGCGGGGTGGCGCCGGTGGTCGCGGAGATGGTGCGCGCGCGCCACGGCTACAAGTTCCACTGGGCGGTGGCGGACTACCTGCAGCGCGCGGCCCGCCACATCGCCTCGCGCACCGACGTGGAGCAGGCCTACGCCATGGGCCGCGCCGCCGTCGAGTTCGCGCTGGCGGGGAAGAACGCGGTGATGCCCACCATCGTGCGCACGTCGGACGACCCCTACGCCTGGGAGGTGGGCGAAGCCGCCCTCGCCGACGTCGCCAACGTCGAGAAGACGATGCCCCGCGAGTACGTGAGCGAGGACGGCTTCGGCATCACGGAGGCCTGCCGCCGCTACCTCCGCCCCCTCATCGCGGGCGAGGACTTCCCGCCCTTCGAGGGCGGCCTCCCCGCCTACGTGCGGCTGCGCAACGTGCCCGTGCCGAAGCGGCTCCCGGAGCCGTTCGAGGTCTAGGCGCCCGCGGGCGCCCGCGGAGGGGCGCCGGGGGGCTCGCTCAGGCGAGCAGCGGCGCGATCACGAGGCTCACCAGCGCCATCACGTTGATGAGGATGTTCATCGACGGGCCGGAGGTGTCCTTGAACGGATCGCCCACGGTGTCGCCGACCACCGTCGCCGCGTGCGTGTCGGTGCCCTTGCCGCCGAGGTTGCCCTTCTCCACGAACTTCTTGGCGTTGTCCCAGGCGCCGCCCGCGTTGGCCATGGTGAGGGCGAGCAGCACGCACCCGAGCAGCGCGCCCGCGAGCACGCCCCCCAGGGTCTGCGGCCCGAGCCCGAACCCGACCACCCACGGCACCGCCACCGCGATGACCCCGGGCGGGATCATGCGCCGGATGGCGGCGGTGGTCGCGATGTCCACGCAGCGCTCCGTATCGGGCTTGGCGCGGCCCTCCAGGAGGCCCGGGATCTCCCGGAACTGGCGCCGGATCTCGTTGATCATGTCGAACGCGGCGTCGCCCACCGCGGTCATGGTGAGGGAGGCGATGAGGAACGGCAGGATGCCGCCCAGGAAGAGCCCGGCCAGCACCTTGGGATCGTCGATGGCGAGCGAGAAGCCGGGGTCGGCCGCGGACACCACCTCCACGTAGGCGGCGATGATCGCGAGCGCGGCGAGGGCCGCCGCCCCGATCGCGAAGCCCTTGCCGATGGCGGCCGTGGTGTTGCCGAGCTCGTCCAGCGAGTCGGTGATGGCGCGGGTCTCCTCCCCGAGCCCGCCCATCTCCGCGATGCCCCCGGCGTTGTCGGCCACGGGGCCGTAGGCGTCGATGGCCATGGTCATGCCCACGGTGGCGAGCATCCCCACCGCGGCCAGCCCCACCCCGTAGAGCCCCGCGAGCGTGCTCGACACCGCGATGATGGCGCAGATGCTGAGCAGGGGCACGACCACCGACTCCATTCCCTTGGCGAAGCCGGTGATGATGACGGTGGCGGGCCCGGTCTCGCCGGCGCGCGCGATGCGCTGCACCGGCTTGCCCGACGTGTAGTACTCGGTGACGAGGCCGATCACGATCCCCCCGATCGCGCCGAACAGCACCGCACCCCACGCCTCGATGCCGATCCCGGCCCAGCGGGCGACGCCGAAGGCGAGCGCGATGAACAGCACCGTCGCGCCGATGGTCCCGATGCGCAGCGCCTTGCCCGGTTCGAGCGAGGAGAAGGCGCGCACCAGGGCGATGCCGATGAGCGAGCACACGAGCCCGATGGAGGCGAGCGCCAGGGGCAGGAACATGAGGGCGCCGCGCTCCCCGAGCGGGTCCACCACGTCGATGACCATGGTGGAGGCGATGGCGATGGAGGCGATCATCGAGCCGCAGTACGACTCGAAGATGTCCGAGCCCATGCCCGCCACGTCGCCCACGTTGTCGCCCACGTTGTCCGCGATGACCCCGGGGTTGCGTGGGTCGTCCTCCGGGATGCCGGCCTCGATCTTGCCCACCAGGTCCGCGCCCACGTCCGCGCTCTTGGTGAAGATGCCGCCGCCCACGCGCGAGAACAGCGCGACGCTGGAGGCGCCCATCCCGAAGCCGTGGATGGAATGCGCGGTCTCGGGGTCGCCGCCGAAGAAGAGGTACAGCGTGCCGAGCCCGAGCAGGCCGAGGGAGGCGACGGCGAGGCCCATGATGGAGCCGCCGAAGAACGCCACCGTCAGCGCTTCGTCGCGCCCGCGCGTGTGGGCGGCGACGGTGGTGCGCACGTTCGCCCGCGTCGCCGTCCGCATGCCGATGAAGCCGGCGGCGGCCGATGCGAGCGCGCCCGCGACGAAGGACAGGGCCGTCTCGTAGCTAAGGAAATACCACAGGAGCAGGATCAGCACGAGGCAGAACCAGCCGAGCATCGTGTATTCGCGGCGCATGAAGACCATGGCCCCGAGATGGATCTGGTCGCCGATCTCGGCCACCTCCCCCTCCCCGGCGGGATAGCGGCGGATGCGCGAGTAGATGAACGCCGCGGCGATGAGGCCGATGACCCCGAACGCCACCGGCACGA
>CAZSPS010000208.1:0-9945 GCA_964608875.1 uncultured Ectothiorhodospiraceae bacterium | reverse complement strand
GCCACGCGCCCCTGCAACCAGGCGAGGCCTTCGGCGAGCGTGAACGAGATCGCGAACAGCACGATCAGCACCGCCCAGAAGTGCTTCATCAGGAAGTTCATCGAGTAGAGCTCGAACAACGCCCCGAAGCCGACGATGGAGATCAGCAGCTGGCCGATGATGACGCCCTTGACGGCGCGGATGAAGCCGATCCGCACACCGCCCAGGATCTCCGGCAACGCGGCCGGCAGCCACACCTTCGCGAACGCCGCCGTCGGCGAGGCGCCGAACGAGCGCGCCATCTCGATCAGCGAACGGTCGATCTGCATCACCCCCGCGCGCGCGTTGAGGACGATGATCCAGATCGCGAACAGCGCCGTGGTGATGATGATCGCCCGCAGGCCGAAGCCGAACAGCACCATCAGCACCGGCACCAGCGCCGTGAGCGGGGCGCTCAGGAACATGTTGACCCACGGCAGCAACAGCTCGTCGATGAGCCGGCTCCTGCCCATGAGGATGCCGACCGGCACCCCGATGAGGACCGCGGACAGAGTGCCGACGGCGAAGGCATGGCCGGTCTCGGCGAGGGCTCCGAGGAACGCCGGTGTCCCGCCGATCTCGACCAGGGTCGCCAGCACTTGCGTCAGCGGCGGCAGGAAGAACGTCACCTCGAGGCGCCCGACGATCTCCCACGCGAGCCCCCACAGCAACAGCGACGACATGCCCGGGAGCCGGTATCCGAACAGCGTCACCGGGCTACTCCACGTACGTCCGGAGCGATCCCCAGATGCGCTCGACGATGTCGAGGTACTCGGGGTCGCGGCGGATGGCGTCGGGGCCGCGGTCGCGGAAGCCGCCGGGCCGCACGACCTCCGACACCCGCCCCGGACGCGGCAGCAGGATGGCGATCTGGTCCGACACGTACACCGCCTCCTCGATGGAGTGGGTGACGAATACGAACGTCTTGTTCTCGTGCTGCACGAGACCGAGCAGGTCTTCCTGGAACTTGCGGCGGGTCTGCTCGTCGACGGCGGAGAAGGGCTCGTCCATCAGCAGCACCTCGGCGTCGACGGCGAGCGCCCGCGCGAGCCCGACCCGCTGGCGCATGCCCCCCGACAGCTCGTGCGGCCAGGCACGCTCGAAGCCCGAGAGACCGACGGCCGCGATGTGGCGTTCGGCGACGGCCTCGCGCTCGCTCCGCCCGACCCCCCGCAGCTCCAGGCCGAATGCCACGTTGCGCAGGACGTTCGCCCACGGCATCAGGGCGAAGTCCTGGAACACGAACGCCCGGTCCGGCCCCGGACCGGTGACCGGCTTGCCGTTCACCAGCACCTCGCCGGAGGTGGCCTCGATCAGCCCGGCGACGATCTTCAAGAGCGTGGTCTTGCCGCACCCCGAAGGCCCCAGGAGCGAGGTCAGCCGGCCGCGGGGGAACGACAGCGACAAGTCCCGCAGCGCCTCGACCTCGCCGTAGGACTTGTGGACACTGCGGACCTCGACCGCGGCGCTCCCGGAGGCGTCGTCGATGGCGGCGGCGGCAGTCACGGCGGTCACTTCGGTCAGTCCTCGACGAGGGCGCGGCGCGCGCCCGGGAACAGCGCCCGCTCGAGGCGCTCGAGCAGGTCGAGGAACACCACCGCGAGCACCATGATCGACAGGATCGCCGCATACATCGACGGGTAGTCGGCGATCGAGCGGCTATAGGTGATGATGTCGCCGACCCCGGTCGGGGTGATCTTCAGCTCCGAGAGGATCGCGCCGATGAAGCCCGCCGACACTCCCAGCCGCAGGCCCGCGAAGATCACCGGCGACGCCGAGGGCAGGACGATCTTGAGGATCGCCGTCCGCCGATCGGCCAGGAACGACGCCCCCATCTCGAGCAGGTTGGCCGGCGTGTTGCGCACCGCGCCGGCGGTGTTCAGCACGATCACCGGCATGGCCATGATGCAGACCACGAACACCTTCGACGTAAGCCCGATGCCGTAGACCATGACCAGCAGCGGGATCAGCGCCGCCAGCGGCGCCGTCTGCATGACGATGAAGATCGGCGACACCAGCCAGTCGAACGTGCGGCTGAGGCCGACGGCGATGCCCGTGGCGATGCCGGCGAACGCCGAGATGACGACGCCGATGACCAACGGCTGCAAGGTCTCGGCGTAGGCGCGGGCCATGGTCCCGTCGGCAACCAGGACCACGAACGCCGCCATCGAATCGCCGAAGGTCGGGAACGCGAAGCTCACCGGAACCCGGCCCGCGATCTCCCAGGCGCCGAAGACGATCGCCGCCGAGACGAGCTTCAGCGCCAGGGGCCGCCGCCGGCTCGCCCGCCACCGCGTCATGGCCGCGCCGGGACCTCCCGTCGAGCGCGCGCGGACCGGGACCGCCGGTCAGCGCATCGCGTTGCGCAGCGGCTCCAGATACCAGAAGTCCCCGATGTCGAGGTCGGCCGGGTCGCCGGTCAGCTGGCCGGCCTTGGAGTACCACTCCATGTCCGCACGGGCGGCCTTCTCGCCGCCGCCGTCGGGATCGTAGAGTCCGCCTGCGACCGCCTCGGCGTAGAACCCGTCGAGCCCGTCGAGCACCTCCTTCGGCAACCGGCCGATGGGGCCGTCGGGATCGGTCTCGCGGCGGATGATGGAAGGGTCGGCGTGCAGGTCGCGGTACACGCTCAACAGGGCCTTCACGAACGTGTTGACGTCGGTCTCGTTGGCGCGGATCCAGTCGAGGTTGGCGAACAGCGCCTCGTCGCTGGCCTCGACGTCGAACATGGGCAGCACGTTGAAGCGCCCGCCCTCCCGACGAAGGAGGCGGTTCTTGTTGGCGAGATCGACGATGGTGGCGTCGGTCTGGCCGGCGACCAGCGCGGCGATGCGGTTGGCCGAGCCGGGCACGTAGGAGCGCTTGCCGAACCGGATGCCGAGCCGATCCTCGATCACGTTGGCGATGGAGTCGGTGCCGCCGCCCCGCGAATGGAGCAGGATCGGCTCGCCGTCGAGGTCCTCGAGACGCGAGTACTTCTTCGACGACACCGGGAAGAACTTCAGCTTCGACAGCTGGAAGATGATGCGCACCGGCGCCCTGGCCCGCTGCATCGCCGAGTACGGCGTGCCGAAGCCGATGTCCATCTGCCCGCTGAGGATCGCCTGCACCGCGAGCTCCTCGTCGGAGAACGCGGTCCACTCGTACTCGAGCCCCATGGCGCGGGCCCGGTCGAGCGCGACGAAGAACGCCGCCAGCTCGTCGGATGGAGGCTCGGCGAGCGCGATACGGATCTTGGCCGCGTCGGCGCCCGCCGGCCACACCGCCGCCGCGAGCGCGAGCGCCGGCAGGGCCCGCCGGATCGTCCGCTGGAAGTGCAGGAGTACGTTCATCGTCCGTCGTCCTCCGTCTGACCGGGCCGGCAACGGCACCGTCGAGCGTGGACGCTATGCGCTGGCCATGCCCATGTCAACCGTCGAGGGTTCCACGGATGCCGAGGCCGTTGCGGACCGTCCTCGGGGCGGGGCGCGGCTCCGTTAGACCGCTCCTTGCGATCCGGCGGAAACGGGACCTCGCCGTCCGGACCGGCTTCCAGGTCCGGGCGCGCGGGCGCCGCCCGTTCCGGGTTACGCTGATCCGGCTTGCCCCGCTGGGGCGGGACGGTGCGGAGGGGTCCGGAGTTGGTCGAGGTCTACCTGGCGTCGCGTTCGCCGCGCCGCCGCGAGCTGCTGGCCGGGCTCGGGCTCCGGTTCGAGGCGCTGGACTGCGCGGTCGACGAGCGGCGGGCGCCGGGGGAGGCGCCCGCCCGCTACGTCGAGCGGATGGCGCGCGAGAAGGCGCTGGCGGGCGCCGCCGCCCTGCCGCAACCCCGGCCTGCCGCCAACCGGCCGCCGGCCGTGGTGTTGGGCGCGGACACGATCGTGGTGCTCGACGGGGACGTCCTCGGCAAGCCGCGCGACGGGGCGGAGACGCTGCGCCAGCTCGAACGCCTGTGCGGACGCGAGCACGAAGTGCTGTCCGCGGTCGCGGCGGCGCGCTGCCCCTCGGACGGCGCTCCGCCCGAGGTCCGCCTCTCGTCGAGCCGGGTGTGGCTGCGCCCGCTGACGGCGGCGGAGCGCATCTGGTACCGCGACACCGGAGAGCCTGCCGACAAGGCCGGAAGCTATGCAATACAAGGACTTGCCGCTGCTTTCGTAACCCGTCTCGAAGGCAGCTGGAGCGCGGTGGTGGGCCTTCCGCTGTACGAGACGGTGGAGCTGCTGCGGCGGGCCGGCGCGCCGTTCCCGCCGGTGGCGGCGGGCGGCGGCGGCGCCCCGGAGCGCCGGCTCACGGACGATGGTAGGGATGGCGCTCCAGGATCGACCACGCCCGCCACAGCTGCTCCGCCACGATCACCCTCACCAGCGCGTGGGGGAAGGTGAGGGGAGAGAGCGACCAGCTGAGATCCGCGCGTTCGAGGCACGCGCGCGCGAGACCGTCCGGACCGCCCGCGAGGAGGGCCACGTCGCGGCCCCCCGCGAGCCACTGCGCGAGCCGTTCCGCCAGCTCAGCGCTGGACCAGGCGGCGCCGCGCCCGTCGAGGGCGACCAGCCGCGCACCGGCCGGCGCCGCCCGCAGCAGCCCCTCGCCCTCCCTGCGCACCGTCTCCGGCTCCGGCGCGGCGGCGGCGGCGCGCCGGGAGGCGGCGCTCCCCGCCCTGCCCTTGCCCGCGCCGCGGCGCGCGGCCGGGACCTCGCGCAGCTCGAGCCGGCAGGCGGCGGGAAGGCGCTTCGCGTAGTCGGCGAAGGCGGCGTCCACCCACCCCGGCATGCGGGTCCCGACCGCCGCGAGCACGATCTTCATCCGTGCGGCCCTCCCAGCCCCCGCCGCCGTCCCGCCGCGAGCCGAGCGGCGCGGCGGTGTCCCGGCCGGTCCGGCACGGCTACCGCGGCGAGCCCCCGCGGACCCTCCGCTCCCGGCGCGCCGTCAAGAGCTCCGGGTTCCTTCCCGGACCGCCATCTCGGGCGACCACAGCTTCTCCAGCTGGTAGAGCTCCCGCGCCCCGGACTGCATGACGTGGACCACCACGTCGCAGAGGTCCACCAGCACCCACTCCCCCTCGCGCTCCCCCTCGACCCCGAGCGGCGGCGCGCCCCGGCGCTTCGCGGCCGTCACCACCTTCTCCGTGATGGCTCGCACGTGGCGCGCGGAGCCCCCGGTGGCCACCACCATGTAGTCGGTCACGTCGGTCAGCTCGCGCACGTCGAGCGCCACGACCTCACCGGCCTTGAGCTCCTCGAGGTCGGCCGTCACCAGGCGGAGCAGGCCGTCGCCGGCGGCGCCGCCATCGCCGCCGCCCGCACCGGCGCCCCGGCCGCGTTCGCCGCCGCCGCCCCCGCTCCGCGTGCGGCGGCCCGGCAGGCCGCGTCCCTTCGCTTCATCCGCCATCGGCATAGAGATGCTCGCGTTCGATGTATTCCCGTACCGCTTCGGGCACCAGCCCGTCCAGGTCCTCGCCCGTCGCGCAGCGCGCCCGCACTGCGGTCGAAGAGACATCGACGGCGGGCAGGTCCAGCGCAAAGATGAGGCCGGCGGGGCGGGTTCGCAACTCGCGGGGGTCGTCGCAGCGCCGGGGCGCCGCCCAGCGCGCCACCTCGCTCCCGGGCGGGGGCCATTCGGGGACCCCGCTTCGACGCGCCACCGCCAAGTGGGCGTAGCCGGCGAGCTCGCGCCAGCGCCGCCACGTATCGAGCGCCGCGAGCTGGTCGGCACCGATGAGCAGGCACAGCGGACGCCCGGCGCCGCCCTCGGCGCGGAAGGAGGCGAGGGTGTCGATGGTCCACGCGGGCCCTTCGCGGGCCAGCTCGCGGCCGTCCACCACGAGCCCGCGCCGGCCGCGCACTGCGGCCTCGAGCATCGCCCGGCGCCGGGCGCCGCTCGCGCGCGGCGGGGGGCGGTGCACCGGGGTCCCGACCGGCACCAGGGCTACCGCGTCCATCCCGAGACGCCGACGCGCTTCATCGGCGAAACGCAGGTGCCCCGCGTGGACCGGGTCGAAGGCCCCGCCCAGGATGCCGAGGATGCCGTCCGCGTCCGTCTCTTCAGCTTCCGCGGCGGACGGCAGGCGGCGGCGGTGCGGCGGGACGGCGACTCACCCGCGCAGGTGGCCGTCGCCCAGGACGACGAACTTCTGCGAGGTGAGGCCCTCCAGCCCCACCGGGCCGCGCGCGTGCAGCTTGTCGGTGCTGATGCCGATCTCGGCGCCGAGGCCATACTCGAAGCCGTCCGCGAGCCGGGTGGAGGCGTTGACCATCACCGAGCTCGAGTCCACCTCGCGCAGGAAGCGCTCGGCATGCGAATGGCTCTCGGTGACGATGGCGTCGGTGTGCCGGGAGCCGTGGCGCTCGATGTGCTCCAGGGCCTCGTCGAAGCCGTCCACCACCCGGATGGAGAGGATGGGCGCGAGGTACTCGGTGTCCCAGTCCTCGGGCGCCGCCTCCGCGCAGCCCTCCACCAGCCGCCGGGTGGCGGGGCAGCCCCGCAGCTCCACCCCCGCCTCGCGGTAGCGGGCGGCGAGTGGGGGCAGCACGTCCGGCGCGGCGGCCCGGTGCACGAGCAGCGTCTCCATCGTGCAGCAGGTGCCGTAGCGCTGCGTTTTGGCGTTGTACGCGATGTCCACCGCCTTCGCGTGGTCCGCCCATTCGTCGACGAAGACGTGGCAGATGCCGTCCAGGTGCTTGATGACCGGGATCCGCGACTCGGCCGCGACCCGCTCGATGAGCCCCTTGCCCCCGCGGGGCACGACGACGTCGACGAACTCGTCGAGACGCAGCAACTCGCCGACCGCCCGCCGGTCCGTGGTCTCGACCACCTGGACCGCGGCGGCGGGGAGCTCCGCCGCCTCGAGCCCCGCGCGGATGCACTCGGCGATCGCCCGGTTGGAGTGGATCGCCTCGGAGCCGCCGCGCAGGATCGCCGCGTTGCCGGCCTTCAGGCAGAGCCCGCCCGCGTCCGCGGTGACGTTCGGGCGCGACTCGTAGACGATGGCGACGACCCCGAGCGGCACCCGCATCCGCCCCACCCGGAAGCCGGCGGGGCGCGAGCGCACGTCGGTCAGCTCGCCCACCGGGTCGGGCAGGGCCGCGATCTCGGCGAGCCCTTGCGCCATCGACTCGATGCGGGCCTCGGTGAGCTCGAGCCGGTCGGCGAGGGCGGGTTCGAGGTCCGCGCCCGCGTCGAGGTCGCGGCGGTTCGCCGCCAGCAGCTCGCCGCGGCGCGCGCGGATGGCGTCGGCGGCGGCGGTGAGGGCGCGGTTGCGGGTGGCGGTGGAGGACGGGGCCACCCGCCGCGCCGCCGCGCGCGCGCGCTCCCCGAGCCCCCGCACGTAGCGGCCGACGTCGGCCGCCGCCTCGGCGGCGGCGATGTTCTCGACGATGGCGGCCATCACCCGCGCCCCCCCGCGAAGAGCCCCGTCCGGGTGCGATTATACGGCCCGCGACGGCCGTTCGCGTATCATCGCGGCGACGAAGGCAGGAGGGAGCGGGCGGCGTGGAGAGGCCCAAGGCGCTCACGTTCGACGTGTTCGGCACCGTCGTGGACTGGCGCACTTCGATCGCGCGCGAGGGCCGCGCCTTCGGCGAGCGCCACGGCATCCGGGCGGACTGGGAGCGGTTCGCGGACGACTGGCGGGGCCTCTACCAGCCTTCCCTGTCGCGGGTGCGCGACGGCGAGCGCCCCTGGACCCCGCTGGACGACCTCCACCGCGAGAGCCTGGTCGAGATCCTGGAACGGCTCGGAGCCGCGCCCGGTGCAGCGGGCGGGCCGAGCGCCGCCGCCGTGGACGAGCTCAACCGGGCGTGGCACCGGCTGGACCCCTGGCCGGATGCGGTCGAGGGCCTCACCCGGCTCAAGCGCCGGTACGTGCTGGCGACCCTCTCCAACGGCAACGTCTCGCTCCTCGTCAACATGGCCAAGCGCGCGGGGCTGCCGTGGGACGCGGTGCTGGGAGCCGAGGTCGCGCGGCACTACAAGCCGCAGCCCGAGGCCTACCTGACGACGGCCCGGCTGCTCGGCCTCTCCCCCGGCGAGTGCATGATGGTGGCCGCCCACAACGACGACCTGGCCGCGGCGGCCGCGCTCGGGTTCCGCACCGCCTTCGTGCCGCGGCCGGCCGAGCACGGGCCGGGCCAGACCCGCGACCTCCGGGCCGGGCACGACTTCGACGTGGTGGCGCACGGGTTCATCGAGCTGGCGGACGCCCTCGGCGCCTGACCGCGCGCGGCCGGGGCGGGCCGGGGTCCTCGAGATCCACCGCCTCGAACAGGGCCGCGCGCTCGCGCGCGGGGACGTCCATGAACGCGCCCGCCCGCAGCCCCCGGGGCAGCCGCGCCGGGCCGAAGCGCACCCGGATGAGCCGGCTCACGCGCACTCCCTGCGACTCCCACAGGCGGTGCACCTCGCGGTTGCGCCCTTCTTCGAGCAGCACCCGGAACCAGCGGTTGGCCCCCTCCCCGCCCTCCTCTTCGACGGCGAGGAAGCGGGCCGGGCCGTCGTCCAGCTCGACTCCGCTGCGCAAGCGTTCGAGCGCGGCCCGCTCGACCTCGCCGAGCACCCGCACGGCGTATTCGCGCTCGACCCGGTAGCGGGGATGCATGAGGCGGTGGGCGAGCTCGCCCAGGGTGGTGAACAGCAGCACGCCCGAGGTGTTGACGTCGAGCCGGCCGACCGCGATCCAGCGGCCGGTGCGAAGGCGGGGCAGGCTCTGGAAGACGGTGCGCCGTCCCTCGGGGTCGCGGCGGGTGGTCACCTCGCCGGGCGGCTTGTGGTAGAGCAGCACCCGGCATTCGGGCGCGGCCGGAACGACGACCGCGCGGCCGTCCACCCGCACCCGGGAGCCGGGGCGGATGCGCGTGCCGGGGGTGGCCACCCGGCCGTCCACCCGCACCCGGCCCTCGGCCACCCACCGGTCGACCTCGCGCCGGGAGCCGACCCCGGCCATGGCGAGCCGTTTCTGGATGCGCTCGGGGGGAGCCGGGTCCGGCGGCGCCGCGGGGCGGGCGTCGGCGCCGCGGGGCGGGCGCCGCGCCTCGACGGCACCCGCGGGGCGTCCGCCCTTACCCGCCGGGGCGGCGCCCCGCCTCGTTCCGCGCGGCGCTCCGTGCCGGGCCGCCCGCGCCCCTCCTCCTTGCCGGGGCGGCGCGCCGCCGCGTTCCGGGCGGCGCGGGCCGGAGCGCTCCGCCTTGCGCCCGCGCCCCTCCTCGCCGCCGCCCGGGGTCCGATCCCGCTCCGTGCGCCGCGAACCGGGGCCGGAGGGGCGCTGCGGGCGCGCGCCGGCCGGCCGGCCGGCCGGTTCTCGCTTCAGCCCGCTCCGTCTTCGCTGCGGCGCGACGCGGCCCCGGCGTCTTCGCCGCCGGGCTCCCCGCTTGGGGCCTCGTCCGCTCCCGCCGGCCCGCCACGGCGCCCTTCGTACCCGATGCCGTCTTCCGTGCCTTCGCCACCGGCACCGTCGTCCGGGCCTCCGCCGTCCGCGTCCGGGGCCGTCCGGCCTTCCCCTTCGAGGGCTCCGGAGCCGGCTTCTCCGCCCTCCTCTTCGCTTCGGTCTTCGCCGCCGCCCTCGCTCCCGTCTTCGTCTCCGGCGGCGGCGCGGGAGCCTTCTTCCGCCCCGGCTTGCGTTCCGTCTTCTCCGTCTTCGCCCCCGGCTTGCGCTCCGTCTTCTCGGTCTTCTCCACCGTCTTCGCCGTTCGCCGCGTCGTCTTGCGCGGCGGTCCCGACGAGGCGGAGCCCTTGCCCGGCGGACTCACCGTTCCCTCCCGCTCCGCCGCCCGCCGCGAACAGGTCGGGCGGCGCCACGTCGCGGAGCTGCTCCAGGGGCGGCAGCTCCGCGAGGCTGCGCAGCCCGAAGTCGTCCAGGAACCGGCTCGTGGTCCCGTACAGCGCGGGCCGCCCGGGCGCCTCGCGGTGGGCGACCACCCGGATCCACTCGCGCTCGTGGAGCGTGCGCATGATGGA
>CAZSPS010000207.1:0-10664 GCA_964608875.1 uncultured Ectothiorhodospiraceae bacterium | reverse complement strand
GCGATCAACGCGAACCGCAGCGCCGAGCGCTACGCCCGCTACGGCCACCCGGTGCTCGCGGACCGGCTCGAAGGCTTCCAGGGGCCGCTCGCGGGCATGGCGAGCGCGCTTGAGGCCGCGGCCACCGATCTGGTGCTGTTCGTGCCCTGCGACTCGCCGCTCATCGACGCCTCGCTCGGGCCGCGGCTGTACGCGGCCCTCGAGGAGCGGGGCGCGAACGTGGCGGTGGCGCACGACGGCGAGCGCCTGCACCCGGTGTTCGTGCTGGTGCGCCGCCGGGCGCTCGCGGGACTTCAAGACTTCCTCGCCCGCGGGGGGCGGAAGATCGACCGCTGGTTCGCGGAGGAGCGCACCGCGGAGGCGGACTTCTCCGACCTTCCCGACCTGTTCCTCAACGTCAACCGGGAGGAGGACCGCAGCCGCCTCGACGCGCTGCTCCGGGGCGCGGCGGTGCGGGCGCGGCGGGTGCCCATGGTCGGCTTCGCGGGCTACAGCGGGAGCGGCAAGACCACGCTCGCCACCGGGGTCGTGCGCGCGCTCGCCGCCGACGGGGTGCGGGTGGCCGCCGTCAAGCACGCGCACCACGAGTTCGACATCGACCTGCCGGGGAAGGACAGCTACGAGCTCCGCCGCGCGGGCGCGGTGCAGACCCTGGTCGGCTCGCGCCGGCGCTGGGCGCTCGTCACCGAGACCGGGATGGAGCGCGAACCGACCCTCGACGAGCTCGTCGATCGGCTAGACTTGGAGCAGGTCGATCTGGTGCTCGTGGAAGGCTTCAAGCACGCCGGCTTCCCGAAGATCGCGGTCGTGCGCGGAGAGGGCGCCCCGCCCCTCGCGGGCGACCCGTGGGTGGTGGCGGTCGCCGCTCCGGGCGGTGTCCTCCCCTCGCCCGCCCCCGGAACCGGCCCCGAACCGGAGGAGCGGCTCCCCCGGCTCGACCTCGACCGCCCGCAGAGCATCGCCCGCTTCATCGCCGAACGCTTCCTGACCGGTACCCGCTGAGATGCCCCCGATGCCGCGCCCCTCCGCCGTCCCGGACACCCGCGCCCCCGCGCCGGACGCCGACACTCCCACGCCGGACGCCGCCGCCCCCATGCCGGTCGCCGACGCCGCCGGGGCTGCGGACCCGTCGTGCATGAGCGACTTCGACCCTTCCTCCCTGCTCGCCGAGCAGGCCCTCGAACGCATCCATGACGCCGTGGTCCCGGTGCAGGGGGTGGAGCGGGCCGCGATCCGCGACGCCCTCGGCCGGGTGCTGGCCGAGGACGTGCTCTCCCCCATCGACGTCCCCTCCCACGACAACTCGGCCATGGACGGATACGCGGTGCGCGCCGCCGACTTCGGCGGCGAAGACGGCACCGATGGTGGGAGCGGCGCCGTGCTGCGCGTGGCGGGGACCTCCTGGGCGGGCCACCCCTTCGCAGGCGAGGCCGGGCGCGGCGAGTGCGTGCGCATCATGACCGGCGCGGTGATGCCGCGCGGCGCGGACGCGGTCGTGATCCAGGAGCACGCACGCGCCGCGCCGGACGGCGGCGCCGTCCGCTTCGAGGGCCGGCCTCCGCGCGCGGGCGACAACGTGCGCGAGGCGGGGGAAGACGTGCGCCGCGGCGCGGCCGTGCTGCGCGCGGGGGAGCGCATCGGCCCGGCCGAGCTGGGGCTGCTGGCCTCGCTCGGGGTGGCGGAGGCGGGGGTGCGGCGCCGGGCGCGCGTCGCCTTCTTCTCCACCGGCGACGAGCTGCGCTCGCTCGGCGAGCCGCTCGCCCCCGGCTGCGTCTACGACAGCAACCGCTACACCCTGCTCGCCATGCTGCGCGCGCTCGGGGCGGACACGCTCGACCTCGGCGTGGTCCGCGACCGGCGCGAGGACGTCGAGCGCGCGTTCCGCGAGGCGGCGGGCGCGGCCGACGCCATCGTCACCTCGGGCGGGGTATCGGTCGGGGAGGCGGACTTCGTCAAGGAGACCCTGGAGCGGATCGGCGAGGTCGGCTTCTGGAAGATCGCGATGAAGCCCGGCCGCCCCCTCGCCTTCGGCCGGGTGGGCGAGGCCCTCTTCTTCGGGCTTCCCGGCAACCCGGTCTCCGTGATGGTGACCTTCTACCAGTTCGTGCAGCCCGCCCTGCGCCGGCTGATGGGCGAACGGCCGCCCGGCGGCGGCCGGCAGGCGGCGGCGCCCGTGCGCTTCCGGGTGAAGTGCGCCTCGCGCCTGCGCAAGCGGCCGGGGCGGGTCGAGTTCCAGCGCGGGGTCTTCGGGCGCGACGAGGCCGGGGGCCTCGTGGTGCACAGCACCGGCGGCCAGGGGTCGGGCATCCTCAGCTCGATGCACGCCGCCGACTGCTTCATCGTGCTCCCGCTCGAGAGCGCCGGGGTGGAGCCGGGGGACGAGGTCGAGGTCGAGCCCTTCCATGGCCTCGCGGGGGGCTTCGCCGGGGGCATGGCAGGCACGGCGGGCAGCCCTGCCGACGGCCCCGCCGGGACATGAGCGCCGCGATGGACACCCCCGCTCCCGACGGCCGCGGACCCGCCTCCGCCGCCGCCCCGCCCGCGCGCCCGCGCATGACGCAGGCGGGCCTCGCCCCCACGCACGCGGTCGAGGTGGTGGACGAGCGCGGCGAGCGGCGCGAGGCCCACGTCGCCGGCGAGTCGCCCCTCACCCTCAAGGTGGACGGGCGCGAGATCGTCACCCTGATGACCCTCGGCACCCACCCCGAGGCGCTCGCGCTCGGCTACCTCCGCAACCAGCGGCTCGTCGAGCGCCTGTCCGACGTGGAGTCGGTGGAGGTGGACTGGGACCTCGAGACGGTGAACGTGCGCACCGTCTCCGGCAACGGCATCGTCGATCTGGAGGAGAAGCTCGCGCGCCGCACGGTGACCACCGGCTGCGGCCAGGGCACGGTGTTCAGCTGCACCATCGACGCCATCTACGACTCGAAGGTGCCGCAGGTCGAGGTCCGGCAGTCGCTGGTCTACGACCTGCTGCGCGCGATCGGCGCGTACAACGAGGTCTACCGCCAGGCGGGAGCGGTGCACGGGTGCGCGCTCTGCCGGGGCGATCGCATCCTCCACTTCGTCGAGGACGTGGGCCGGCACAACGCGGCGGACGCGATCGCGGGGCGGATGTGGCTCGACGGCATCGACGGGGGCGACAAGATCTTCTACACCACCGGGCGCCTTACGTCCGAGATCGTGATGAAGGTGACCCAGATGGGCATCCCGGTGCTGCTCTCGCGCTCGGGCGTCACCCACATGGGCCTCGAGCTGGCGGAGATCACGGGGGTCACCATGATCGCGCGCGCCAAGGCCCGCCACTTCCTCGTCTACACCGGCGCGGACAACGTGCGCTTCGACGCGCCGCCGCCGCACCCACCGCGCCCGCTCCCGCGGCGGCCGGCCCGCCGCGGCGCGGCGCCGGCCTAGTAGGCTTCGGCCTCCAGGGCCATCAGGGTCCCGGCCCCGGACCGGATCGCCGCGTCGAGCGCCATCGTCTCCGGCAGCAGGCGCTGCATGAAGTAGCGCGCGGTGGCGAGCTTCGCGCGATAGAAGCCGGAGTTGTCGGACGGCGCCCGCTCCAGCGCCGCCTCCGCCATCGCCACCCACAGGTACGCGAAGCACACGACCCCGGTGAGGCGCAGGTAGTCGACCGCCGCCGCGCCCAGCTCCTCGCGGTCCTCCGCCGCCCGCTCCATGAGCCACGCGGTGGTGCCCTGCAGCCGTTCGAGGGCGGACGCGAAGGGGCCGAGGAACTCCGCGAGCGGCTCGTTGCCGGCGCGCTCGGCGGCGAACGCCTCGAAGTCCTCGAACAGCTCGCGCGCCGAGCGCCCCCCGTTCGCGAACAGCTTGCGGCCGACCAGGTCGTTGGCCTGGACCCCGTTCGTGCCCTCGTAGATCTGGGTGATGCGCGCGTCGCGCACCAGCTGCTCCATGCCGGTCTCGGCGATGTAGCCGGCGCCGCCGAACACCTGCTGGCAGCGGTTCGCGTTCTCGTAGCCGAGGTCGCTCAGGAAGGCCTTGACCACCGGGGTCAGCAGCGCCACCCGGTTCTCGGCCCGGCGCCGCGCCTTCGGGTCGGGGTGGTGCGCGGAGCGGTCGAGCTCCATCCCTATCCAGCCCGCGAACGCGCGCCCCCCCTCGTTCCACGCCCGCGCCGTCTTCAGCATGCGGCGCACGTCGGGGTGCACGATGATGGGGTCGGCCGGCAGGTCCGGCTGCCGGGGGCCCGTGAGCGAGCGCCCCTGGAGCCGCTCGCGCGCATAGGCCACCGCACTCTGGTAGGCGGTCTCGGCGAGGCCGAGCCCCTGCACTCCCACGGCGAGGCGCTCGTGGTTCATCATCGTGAACATGCACGCGAGGCCCCGGTGCGGCTCGCCGACGAGCCAGCCGGTCGCGTCCTCGAAGCTCATCACGCAGGTCGGCGCGCCGTGGATGCCCATCTTCTCCTCGAGCGAGACGCAGTGCACGGCGTTGCGCTCGCCCGGAGCCCCGTCCGCGCCGTTCCCGCCGTCCGCGCCGGGCAGGTACTTCGGCGCCAGGAACAGGCTGATGCCCTTCACCCCGGGCGGCGCGTCCGGCAGGCGCGCGAGCACCAGATGGACGATGTTGCCGGTCAGCTCGTGCTCGCCGCAGGTGATGAAGATCTTGGTGCCGGTGATGCCGAAGCTCCCGTCCGGGCGCGGCACGGCGCGGGTGCGCAGCAGGCCGAGGTCGGTGCCCGCGTGCGGCTCGGTGAGGCACATGGTGCCGCTCCACTTCCCGCTCACCATGTTCGGCAGGTAGCGCGCGCGCAGCTCCTCGCTCGCATGGGCCTCGATCGCGATGCAGGCCCCGTGCGTGAGGCCGGGCAGCAGGCTGAGCGCCATGTTGGCCGAAGAGAACATCTCGTCGATGAAGATGCCGAGGACGTTCGGCAGCCCCTGGCCGCCGTACTCGGGGTCGGCCGCGAGGGTGAGCCAGCCGGCGTCCACCACCGCCCGGTACGCCTCCCCGAAGCCGTCCGGGAGCCGCACGGTCTCGTCCGGCAGCCGCTCGCAGCCCTGCTCGTGGCCGCGCATGTTGGTCGGGTGCACGACCTCCTCGAAGAGCCGCCCCGCCTGCTCGATCACCCCGTCCACGAGCCCCGCGTTCACCTCCCCGAAGCGGGGGATGTCCGCGAGCCGCTCCTCCACGCGCAGCACCTCGTTCAGCACGAACTGCATGTCGCGCACCGGCGCCTTGTATGTCTGCATCGCACGCCCTCCGTGTCTTCGCTGCCCTACATGTTCGGGTAGTTCGGTCCGCCGCCGCCCTCCGGCGCCACCCACACGATGTTCTGGGTGGGGTCCTTGATGTCGCAGGTTTTGCAGTGTACGCAGTTCTGCGCGTTGATCTGGAGCCGGCGTCCGCCGCCGCCGTCGCCGCCTTCCTCCACGAACTCGTACACCCCGGCCGGGCAGAACCGCTCCTCGGGGCCGGCGTACTCCTCGAGGTTCACCGCCACCGGCACGTCCGCGTCGCGCAGGGTGAGGTGCACCGGCTGGTCCTCCTCGTGGTTGGCGCCGGAGAGGAAGACGGAGGAGAGCTTGTCGAACGTCAGCTCCCCGTCCGGACGCGGGTACTCGATCGGCTTCGCCTTCGGGTCCCCCGCCCGGCGCAGCCGCTCGTGGTCGCCGTGCCGGTGGCGCAGGGTCCACGGCGCGCGCCCGCGCAGCAGCAGCTGGTCGAGGCCGGTGTAGAGGGTGCCGCCCCACAGCCCCCACCGGAACGACGGGCGCACGTTGCGCGCCGCGCGCAGCTCCCGCCACGCCCACGACGCGCGGAACGCCTCGGGGTAGGCGCCCAGCTCCTCGCCCCCCTCGCTGCCGCCGGCGAGCGCCTCGAACACCGCCTCCGCCGCCGTCATGCCGGACTTCATCGCCGTGTGGGTGCCCTTGATCTTGGGGGTGTTGAGGGTGCCCGCCTCGCACCCGACCAGCACCCCACCCGGAAAGGCGAGCTTCGGCAGGGACTGGAAGCCGCCCTCGTTGAGGGCGCGGGCGCCGTAGGAGATGCGCCGCCCGCCCTCGAACGTGCCGCGGATGCGGGGGTGGGTCTTGAAGCGCTGCATCTCGTCGAACGGCGAGAGGTAGGGGTTCTCGTAGTCGAGCCCCACCACGAACCCCACCGCCACCTGGCGGTCCTCGAGGTGGTACAGGAACGAGCCGCCGTAGGTGCCGGAGCCGAGGGGCCAGCCCGCGGTGTGCACCACCAGCCCCGGCCGGTGCCGCTCGGGCTGCACCTCCCACAGCTCCTTGATGCCGACGCCGTAGGTCTGCGGGTCCGCCCCGGCGCGCAGCTCGAAGCGCTCCATCAGCTCGCGCCCGAGATGGCCCCTGCATCCCTCGGCGAAGAAGGTGTACCTGGCGCGGAGCTCCATGCCCGGCATGTAGTTCGCGGTGGGCGCGCCGTCGCGCCCGACCCCCATGTCGCCGGTGACCACGCCGCCGACCGCGCCGTCGTCGCGGTACAGCACGCGCGCGGCGGCGAAGCCGGGAAACACCTCCACCCCCAGCTCCTCGGCCTGGGCGGCGAGCCAGCGGCAGAAGTTGCCGAGGCTGACGACGTAGTTGCCGTGGTTCTTCATCACGGGCGGCAGGAGCGAGGCGGGCCAGGAGACGCCGCCCGTCTCGGTGAGGAACAAGAACCGCTCCTCGCTCACCTCGGTGTCGAGCGGCGCCCCGCGCTCGCGCCAGTCCGGGATCAGCTCCGCGAGCGCGCGCGGCTCCAGCACCGCGCCCGAGAGGATGTGGGCGCCGACCTCCGAGCCCTTCTCCACCACGCACACGCTCACGTCGTGGCCGCGCTCGGCCGCCAGCTGGCGCAGCCGCACGGCGGCGGCGAGGCCCGCCGGCCCGGCCCCGACGACCACCACGTCGAACTCCATGGACTCGCGCTCGACGGGGTCTTGCCCGACGGCCGCCGCCTCGCCCGCTTCGCTCATCTCACCCCCCCGTCGCCCCCCGGTCCTTGACTTTACCGCGGGCGGCTCCCTAGATTGCGCAATACGCGTTAACTATGGGCGAGAGGGGCGGGGGCTTCAAGGGAACCATGGACTTCCGGATCGAACCGGCGGCGCCGGAGCAGCGGCGGGCGAAGCCGCCCGACGAGAGCGGGCTCGGCTTCGGCCGCCTCTACAGCGACCACATGTTCACCATGCGCTGGACCCCGGACGGCGGCTGGGACGCGCCCACGGTACGGCCCTTCTCCGACCTTTCCCTGTCCCCGGCCGCGCTCGTCCTGCACTACGGCCAGACCATCTTCGAGGGGCTCAAGGCCTACCGCAGCCAGGGGCGGCCGGGCGCGGTGAACCTGTTCCGCCCGGCCGACAACGCGGCGCGCTTCAACCACTCCGCCGCCCGCCTGGACCTGCCCCAGGTGGACCCCGAGGTGTTCGTGGCCGCCATCGAGACGCTGCTGGAGCTCGACCACGAGTGGGTGCCGCACTCGCACGGCACCTCGCTCTACGTGCGCCCGACGATGATCGCGACCGAGCCCTACATCGGGCTCAAGTCCACGCACGAGGCCCTGTTCTTCATCATCACGGGGCCGGTCGGGGCCTACTACCCGGAGGGCTTCAACCCGGTCAAGATCACGGTGTGCGAGCAGTACTCGCGGGCCGGGCCGAGCGGGCTGGGGGCGGCCAAGACGGCGGCCAACTACGCGGCCAGCTTGAAGGCGGAGAAGGAGGCGGCGGCGCGCGGCTTCACGCAGGTGCTGTGGCTGGACGCGGCCGAGCGGCGGTACGTCGAGGAAGTGGGCTCGATGAACATCCTGTTCAAGATCGCGGGCAAGGTGGTGACCCCGCCGCCGAGCGACACCATCCTGGCCGGCATCACCAAGGACTCGGTGCTGCGGCTGCTGGAGAGCTGGGACGTGCCGGTGGAGGAGCGGCGGCTGACCATCGACGAGGTGATCGGCGCGCACCGCGAGGGCACGCTGGAGGAGGTGTTCGGGGCGGGGACGGCGGCGGCGATCTCGCCGGTCGGCGCGCTCGAGTATCAGGGCGAGACCCATCACGTCGCGAACGGCGGCAGGGGGCCGATCGCCGAGCGGCTGTTCGACGAGCTGACGGGCATCCAGTACGGGGCGCGCCCCGATCCGTTCGGCTGGGTGCGCGAGGTGGTTCCGGGCGGGCGGCGCGCCGATGCCGCGCCGGCTGCTGCTGCTGCGGCGGCGGCGAACGACTGACGAGCGAGGACCGAGAGCAACGGGGAGCAACCGAACCGGGGGCCGGAAAGAGAGCCGAGGCAGGGGCGCGTGGACAGCCGGGGGGCTGGCCACGTAGTGCGCGTCGGCGCCGCCCGCGCCATGCGGCGTCCCGCGAAAGCGCGGACGCCCGCCCCGCCGACATGCCGCACGCCGAGGAGGACGAACCGTGCCCGGGGGGGCGCGTGCCGTCCGAACCGGCGGCGCAGGCGCGGCGGGGGAAGGTAGCGGAAGCGGCAGCGACGGCACATCGACCCAGCCTCGGCTCCCGGCCCCCGTCTTCTCTCCGACCCTCCGGCCCGACCGACCGCCCGAGCGCTCGACCGATGGAACTCTGGGTCCCCATCACCCTCGCCGCCGCGTTCCTGCAGAACCTGCGCTCGGCGCTGCAAAAGCACCTCAAGGGCTCGCTCGGCACCTCCGGCGCCACCTTCTGCCGCTTCTTCTACGCCGTGCCGCTCGCGCTCGTCTACGCGGCGCTGCTGGGCGAGGGGTACGGCTTCGAGTGGCCGGCCCCGAACGCGCGCTTCGCCGCGTTCGCGATGGCGGGCGGGGTGGCCCAGATCACGGCCACCGCCCTCCTCGTCTATCTTTTCTCGCTGCGCAACTTCGCCGTCGGCACCACCTATTCCAAGACCGAGACGGTGCAGACCGCGATCTTCGGGCTGGTGATCCTGGGCGAGGCGGTGAGCCTCGCCGCCGCCGTCGCGATCGCCGTCAGCCTGGCGGGGGTGATGGCGATCTCCGTCGCCAAGAGCCGGCTCACCTTGCGCAACCTGCTCTTCGGGTGGACCGGGCGCGCCGCCTTCATCGGCATCGCGTCCGGCACCTTCTTCGGCTTGAGCGCGGTGGCCTACCGCGCCGCCTCGCTCTCCCTCGGGGGCGAGGGCTTCCTGATGCAGGCCGCCTTCACCCTCGCCTTCACCCTGGTCTTCCAGACGGCCGTGATGGGCGCCTACCTGCGGCTGCGCGAGCCGGGGGAGTTCACGCGCGTGCTCGGGCAATGGCGGGTCGGGTCGCTGGTCGGGGTGTCGGGGATGCTGGCCTCGGCGGGCTGGTTCACGGCGATGACGCTGGAGAACGCGGCCTACGTGCGGGCGGTGGGGCAGGTCGAGTTGGTCTTCACCTTCATCGCGTCGCACTTCTTCTTCCGCGAGCGCTCCACCCCTCTCGAAGCCGCCGGCATCGCCCTCATCGTCGGCGGCATCGTCGTCCTGCTGCTGGGGTGAGCGCCCGCCTTCGAGCCCGGTCCGGGCCGGTCAGGTCCGGCCAGGACCCCTCGTCGCCGGGTCGTCGGCCGTGGCGCGCAGGAAGTCCGCGACCGCGGCGTTGAACTCCTCGTGGCGCTCGGCGTTGACGGCGTGGCCGGCCGGCAGGTCCACCACCCGCAGGTCCGGCAGGTGTTCGGCCGCGTAGTCGCGGTGCGGGGCGAAGCGCTTCTCGTAGCTCCCGCACACCATCAGGGTCGGCACCGCGAGCGTGCGGGCCGCCTCCTCGCGCACCGAGGCGTCGACGTTGAAGTGGCGGTAGGAGTCGGCGACCGCCTGCGGGTCGATGCGGCGCGCGTCGGCCACCATCTCCTCGTAGACGGCTGGCGCCAGCCGGCGCGCGCGGCGGGGGTGGATGGGCAGGTCCTCCACGGCGGCGAGGCCGCGGGCTTCGATGTCCTCAATGGCGGCGGCGGCGGTGCGGCGGCGCTCGCGGATGAGGGCGGGGGTGGCGAACGCGGAGTTCGAGTTGGTGAACACCTGGGAGACGACCCGCCCCGGCAGCGCGAGCGCGTAGCGCAAGGTGAGCGAGGCGCCGAGCGACTGCCCGCACAGGTGCCAGCGCTCCGCCCCGAGGCGCTCGCGGATCGCCTCGAACTGCGCGAGGTAGCCGGCGGCGGAGTAGTCGCGCGGCGACTCGCCCGGCGGGGAGCGCCCGTGGCCCCACAGCTCCACCACCACGGGGCGGCACGAGGCGGCGAGCGGCCCGAGGTTCGCGCGCCACTGGGCGCGGCTCGACAGGAAGCCGTGCACGAAGAGCACGTGCGGGCCGCGGCCGGGGTGCTCCTCCCAGTACAGGCGCGGCTCCGCAGATTCCATAGGGGCGATTTCCTTACGAAAAACGGCCGAAATTCCTACAAAAGTCGAGACTGTATCTGACAGACACGAGCGGGTCGGCGGTGCAAGATCGCGCCATGTCCGCGCACCGCCGAATCATACCCCACGCCGTGGTACTCTCGCCGCCTGCGCTGCGGGAAGACCGTGGCGCGGTGCGCCCGCAGCAAGGAACCGGAGGGCACTCCCATGACCCCAGCCGCCGCCGTTACGCCGGACGGTGCCGTTGCGTTGGACACCGCCGTTGCACTGGACGATGCAGCCGCACTGGACGATGCCACTGCGCTGGACACCGCCGTTGCGCCAGCCGTCGCCGTTGCACAGGGCGACGCCGATGCCTCCTCCCTC
>CAZSPS010000206.1:0-4939 GCA_964608875.1 uncultured Ectothiorhodospiraceae bacterium | reverse complement strand
CGGGCCTCGATGATGGCGTCCGCCACCCCCACCGTATACAGCTCGATGGCGCGGGCGGAGTCGTCGTTGCCGGGGATCACGTAGTCCACCCCGTCCGGCTCGTGGTTGGTGTCCACCACCCCCGCGATGGGGATGCCGAGCTTGTTCGCCTCCTGCACCGCGATCTTCTCGTAGCCCACGTCGACCACGTACAGCACGTCGGGCAGGGACTCGGTGTGCTTGATGCCGCCCAGGCTGCGCTGGAGCTTCTCGAGCGAGCGCCGGAAGCTCAGGGCCTCCTTCTTGCTCATGCGCTGCAGCCGGCCCTCCTCCTCCATCGCCTCCATCTCCAGGAGCCGGGCGATGGAAGCGCGCACCGTCTTGAAGTTCGTGAGCATGCCGCCGAGCCAGCGCTGGTCGACGTAGGGCATCCCGCACCGGGTCGCTTCGCGCCGGACGACCTCCTGCGCGGCGCGCTTGGTGCCGACGAACAGCACCGTGCCGTTGTTCGCCGCCATGCGCCCGAGGAAGTTGACCGCCTCCCGGTAGAGCGGGAGCGTCACCTCGAGGTTGACGATGTGGATGCGATTGCGTTCCCCGAAGATGTACGGAGCCATCTTCGGGTTCCAGTAGCGGGTCTGGTGGCCGAAGTGCACGCCGGCCTCCAGCATGTCCCGCATCGTGACCGTGGACATGGGCGTTACCTTTTCGAGTTCGGGTTGGGCCTCCACGCACCCCATGCGCCGACTCCCCATGGGAGCACCCGGGCGCACTCGACGATGCGTGTGCGGGTTCAGTCGTCTTGCCCCTGACGGGCGCGCCTTTATACCATACCCGGCTTCCCTCCGCCCCCTGGACGGAACCGCATGACCGCTCCGAACGAGACCGGCCCGGCACAGGCCGTCACGATCAAGACCGCCGAAGAGATCGAGCGGATGCGCGTCGCCGGACGCCTCGCCGCCCGCGTGCTGCGGATGATCGCGCCCTACGTGACCCCGGGCACGGCCACCGACGAGCTGGACGCCATCTGCCACCGCTACATCGTGGAGGAGCTGGACGCGATCCCCGCCCCCCTCCACTACATGGGGTTCCCGAAGTCGATCTGCACCTCGGTCAACCACGAGGTCTGCCACGGCATCCCGAGCGCGCGCAAGCTGAAGAAGGGGGACATCGTCAACATCGACGTGACGGTCATCAAGGACGGCTGGCACGGCGACACGAGCCGGATGTTCTTCGTGGACGAGCCGACGATCGCAGGCGAGCGGGTGAGCCGCATCAGCCGCGAATGCATGTGGCTCGCGATCGACGAGGTGCGCCCCGGCGCGCGCCTCGGCGACCTCGGACACGCCATCCAGCGGCACGCGGAGCGCAACGGCTGCTCCGTGGTGCGCGAGTACTGCGGCCACGGGATCGGGCGCGAGTTCCACGAGGGGCCGGTGGTCCTGCACTACGGCAAGCCGGGCACCGGGCTCGAGCTCGCGCCGGGCATGACGTTCACCATCGAGCCGATGATCAACGCGGGCCGGCGCCAGGTGAAGACCCTGCCCGACCAGTGGACGGTGGTCACCCGCGACCGCCGGCCGTCCGCCCAGTGGGAGCACACCGTGCTGGTCACCCCGGACGGCCGCGAGGTGCTGACGCGCCAGGACGAGGACCCGGAGTGAGCGCATCCCCCGCGCACGGCGGGGACGGCGTCGGGGAGCGCGTCGCCGCCGCCGCCCTCGCCGCCGGGCTGCGGGCGGAGCTCGAGCGGCGCGGCGCGGAGCTGCGCGAGCGGTTCGAGGCCGGCGCCCCGGCGAGCGAGGTCACGGCGGCGCGCGCGGCGGCGGTGGACGGCGCGCTGCGCGCGGCGTGGGACGGGCTCGGGCTCGGCGGCGACGGCGATGCCGCCCTGGTGGCGGTCGGCGGGTACGGCCGCGGCGAGCTGCACCCCGGTTCGGACGTCGACCTCCTGGTGCTGCTCGGCCGCCGGCGGGGGTTCGCCCCGAAGCGCCGGCGCCCGGACGGGCGCATCGAGGCCTTCGTCGCCCTGCTGTGGGACATCGGCCTCGAGGTGGGGCACTCCGTGCGCAGCGTGCGCGAGTGCGCGTCCGCCGCCCGCGGCGACCTCACCGTCATCACCAACCTCGTCGAGGCCCGGCTGCTCGCGGGGCCGCCCGCGCTGTTCGAGAAGATGCGCGAGGCGGTGGCGCCGGCGCGCATGTGGCCCGCCGGCGAGTTCTTCCGCGCCAAGGAGCGCGAGCAGCGCGAGCGCCACCTCGGCTACCGCGACTCCCGCTACCGCCTCGAGCCGAACGTGAAGGAGGGGCCGGGGGGGCTGCGCGACCTCCAGACCGTGGCCTGGGTGGCGCGGCGTCTGTTCGGCCCGGGCGGCGGCGCCCCCGACCCTGGCCTCCGCGACCTCTTCGACCACGGCTTCCTCACCGAGGAAGAGTTCCGCGAGCTCCGCGACGGCCGCCACTTCCTGTGGCAGGTGCGCACCGCGCTGCACCACCTGGCGAGGCGGCGCGAGGACCGCCTGCTGTTCGAGCTCCAGATCGCGGTGGCCGAGCGCTTCGGCTACCGCGACGCCGCCCACAACCTCGCCGTCGAACAGTTCATGAAGCGCTACTACCGGACCATCCAGTCCCTGAGCCGGCTGAACGAGATGCTGCTGCAGCTCTTCCGCGAACGCTTCCTCGACGGGGGCGGCGACGGCACCGCCGCCGCTCCGGGCGGACGGGCCGCGCGCGGGGCGCGCGGGGAGGTGCGCCCGCTCAACCGGCGCTTCCAGGTGCGCGGCGGGCAGCTGGAGACGGTGGGGGAAGACGTGTTCCGCCGCCGGCCGTTCGCCTTGCTGGAGCTGTTCCTCTTGCTGCAGCAGGACCCCGCGATCGACGGGGTGCGGGCGGCGACCATCCGCCAGGTCCGCCGCCACCTGCACCTGGTGGACGACGAGTTCCGCGCCGACCTCGCCTGCCGCAGCCTCTTCCTCGAGATCCTGCGCGAGCCGCACGGCCTCGCGCACGCGCTGCGGCGCATGCACGCCTACGGCGTCCTCGGCCGCTACCTGCCCGAGTTCGGCCGCATCGAAGGGCTGATGCAGTTCGACCTCTTCCACGTCTACACCGTGGACGAGCACCTGCTGCGCACCGTCTCCCACCTGCGCCGCTTCGCCCTGCCCGAGCACCGCGGCGAGCTGCCCCACTGCGCCGACCTCTTCGCCACCCTGCCCAAGCCCGAGCTGCTCTACCTCGCCGGGCTGTTCCACGACATCGCCAAGGGGCGGGGCTCGGACCACAGCGAGGACGGCGCGCGCGAGGCCGCCGCCTTCTGCGAGCGGCACGGCTTGGGCGCGTTCGACTCGGGGCTCGTGGCGTGGCTGGTCCGCCACCACCTCGCGATGTCCACGACGGCGCAGCGCGAGGACCTCTCCGACCCCGACGTCATCCGGCGCTTCGCCGGGCAGGTGGGCGACGAAGTGCGGCTCGACTATCTGTACCTGCTGACGGTGGCCGACATCCGGGCCACCAACCCCAGCCTGTGGACGGACTGGAAGGACGCCCTGCTGCGCGACCTGCACCAGGGCGCCCGGCGCGTCCTGCTGCACGGGGTCGACGCCCCGCCGCCCACCGCCGAGGAGCTGGCGCGCGCCTGCCGGGAGGAAGCGCGCCGCCGGCTCGCCGGCGATGTGGGCGGCGAGAGTGGTGGCGACGGAGGCGACGGCGATGCGCCCGGCGGGACCGGCAGGGCCAGCGGGTCCGGCGCGCCCGACGGAGCCGAGGCCTTGTGGGAGACGCTGGAGACCGACTACTTCGTGCGCACCGCGCCGGAGGCGGTGGCGTGGCACACGGCCGAAGCGCTCGCGGCCGGCGCCCGGCCGCTGGTGGCGGTGCGGACGTGGCGCAAGCGCACCGAGGCGTTCTTCCGGGTGCCGGACCGCGACCACCTGTTCGCGGCGGCCGCCGCCACCCTGGAGCGGCTCGGGCTCACGGTGGTCGACGCGCGCGTGTTCACCACCGGCGCCGGCCTGTCGTTCGACTCGTTCACCGTGGCCGAATCGGACGGCCGGCCGATCGAGGACGCGGCGCGGCGCGAGGACATCCGCCGCGAGCTCGCCCGCGCCCTCGAGGACCCGCGCGCCGCCGCCGGACGGGCGGGCGGGCGCCGGCCGCGCCGCCAGCTCGAGAGCTTCGACATCCCCGTGCGGGTCGCGTTCGACGACCGGCCCGCGGGCGGGTACACGGTGATGGAGGTGGCGTGCGCCGACCGGCCGGGCGTGCTGTCGCGCATCGGCCAGGCGCTGGCGCGCTCCGGGGTCTCCGTGCACGGCGCCAAGATCGCGACCTTCGGAGAGCGGGCCGAAGACGTGTTCCGCATCGCCGGCCGCGACGGACGGCCGCTCGACGAGCGCGAGCGCGAAGCGCTGCGGACGGAAGTCCTGCGCGCGCTCGAAGCCCCCGCTCAACCGCCGGTGACGGGCGGGAAGAAGGCCACCTCGTCGCCGTCGGCGACGGGGTGATCCGGATCGACGTATTCGAGGTTGACCGCGGCCAGCAGTTCGCCCTCGCCGAGCGCCCCCTCGCCGCCGCCGACCCGCTGCCACACCTCGCGCACGGTGGCCGGCAGGGGCGCGCCCTCCACCCGCTCCTCGCCGCGCCCCATGCGCTCGCGCAGGCTCGCGAAGTACTTGACCGTGATCGCCATCGCACCGCGACTATAGACCCGCGCGGGCGGGCGGGTCTAGGACTCCTGATGCAGCTCGAAGGCTTCGTGCAGGGCGCGGACTCCCAGCTCCAGGTAGCGTTCGTCCACTACCACCGAGACCTTGATCTCGGAAGTGGAGATCATCTGGATGTTGACGTTCTCCGCGGCGAGCGCCTCGAACATCCGGCTGGCGATGCCCGCGTGCGAGCGCATCCCGACCCCCACCAGGGAGATCTTGACGATGCGGTCGTCGCCGGCGACGCGCTCCGCGCCC
>CAZSPS010000205.1:0-3367 GCA_964608875.1 uncultured Ectothiorhodospiraceae bacterium | reverse complement strand
GTCATGGCAGCGCACCAGCCGAGTCTGGCCCGTCCGGCCGAGGCCGTACTGGCCACCAACCGACTCATCCGCAACACCTACTCCCTGCTGTCCCTGACCCTGCTCTTCAGCGGGATCATGGCCGGGGTGTCCATGGCCCTCGCGATGCCGCCGGGGGTCCATCTCGTGTCCTTCTTCGGCGCCCTCGCGCTCATCTGGTTCGTGCTGCCGAAGACGGCGCGCTCCGTGCACGGGCTGTGGACGGTGTTCGCGATCACCGGGCTCCTGGGCTTCGGCCTCGGGCCGCTCCTGTCCTACTACCTCTCCCTGCCGGGCGGAGGCGGCGTGGTGATGACCGCGCTCGGCGGCACCGGGGTCATCTTCCTCGCGCTCTCCGGCTACGCGCTCACCACCCGGCGGGACTTCAGCTTCATGGGCGGCTTCCTGTTCACGGGGCTGGTGGTGGTGCTGGTGGCGGCGCTCGCCAACATCTTCCTGCAGATCCCGCTGCTCTCGCTGGTCATCTCGGCGGTGGTGATCCTGGTCATGAGCGGCTTCATCCTGTTCGACACCGGGCGCATGGTCAACGGCGGCGGGACCAACTACATCCTCGCCACCGTCTCGCTCTACCTCAGCATCTTCAACATCTTCATCCACCTGCTGCACATCCTCGGGGTCGCGCGCGGCGACGACTGAGCGGGCCGGGAGGCGGGGGGCGGCGCGCGCCGCCGCCCTCCCCCGCCCCGGCGGCGCACCGGATTCGCCGCGGCGGAGCGCGGGCATGGACTGGATGAGCATCGGCGGCGCCCTGCTGCTCGGGGCGATGCTGGTGTTCCTCGCGCCGCGGCTGCCGGCGATCCTGCGGGCGACCCCCAAGGCCGGCGCGAGGCAGTGGCTCGGGGCGCTCGTCCCCATCGCGCTCGTCGCCCTGTTCGTACTCCTGCTGATGCAGCTCGTCTGAGGCCCTCGCCCGCGGCCTCTCTTCAGATCGACTCCGCCCCGTCCATGAACGGGCGCAGCGCGTCCGGGATGCGGACCCGCCCCTCCGTGTCCTGGTGGTTCTCGAGCACCGCGATGAGGGCGCGCCCCACCGCCACCCCCGACCCGTTCAGGGTGTGGACCGGCTCCGGGCGGCCGCTCTCGGGATTGCGCCAGCGCGCCGCCATGCGCCGCGCCTGGAACGCCTCGCAGTTGCTGCAGGACGAGATCTCCCGGTAGCGCCCCTGGGCCGGCAGCCAGACCTCGAGGTCGTAGGTCTTGGCGGCGGAGAAGCCCATGTCGCCGCCGCACAGGGTCACCACCCGGTAGGGCAGCTCCAGGCGCCGCAGCACCGTCTCCGCGTGGGCGGTCAGCTCTTCGAGCGCGCGCCAGGAGTCCTCGGGCCGCACCACGTGCACCAGCTCCACTTTGTCGAACTGGTGCTGGCGGAGCATGCCGCGGGTGTCGCGGCCGTGCGAGCCCGCCTCGCTCCGGAAGCAGGGGGTGTGGGCCACGAGCTTCAGCGGCAGCTCGTCCGGCTCCACGATGCGCTCGCGCACCAGGTTGGTGAGCGGCACCTCGGCGGTGGGGATGAGGCGAAGACCGTACTCCTCGACCGCGAACAGGTCGGCCTCGAACTTCGGCAGCTGCCCGGTGCCGTGCAGGGTCCTCGGATGCGCCAGGTACGGGACCGCGGCCTCGAGGTAGCCGTGCTCGCGGGTATGGAGATCGAGCATGAAGGCGGCGAGCGCCCGGTGCAGCCGGGCGAGCGGCCCGAACAGGGTGACGAAGCGGCTGCCGGCGAGCTTCGCCGCGACCTCGAAGTCCATGCGCGCGCCGCCGAGGGCCACGTGGTCGCGCGGCTCGAAGTCGAAGCGGGGCGGCTCGCCCCAGCGCCGCACCTCGGCGTTCTCCTCCTCGGTGCGCCCCGCCGGGACGGACGCATGGGGCAGGTTCGGGACCTCGAGCAGCAGCGCGTCGAGGCGCGCGCGCACTCCCGCCAGCCCTTCCTCGGCGGCCTCGAGGTCGGCGCCGAGGCGCGACACGGCGTCGAGCAGGGGCTGCGGGTCCTCCCCGGCGGCCTTGGCGCGCCCGATCGCCTTGGAGCGCACGTTGCGCTCGTTGCGCAGCGCCTCGGTGCGGGTCTGGAGCGTCTTGCGCTCCGCCTCGAGCCGCCGCAGCGTCTCGACGTCGAGCTCGAAGTAGCGGCGCGCGAGCGCCGCCGCGGTCTCTTCCAGATGCTGGCGGAAGCGGTTGGGATCAAGCATCCCGGGGCCTCTTGCGAACGTCCTCGCGCGCCGCGCGGTCGAGGCCGCGCAGACGCTCGAGCTTCTCGGCGATGCGCACCTCGAGGCCGCGCTCCACCGGCACGTAGTATCGCCGCCCGGCGAGGGCCTCGGGCAGGTAGGTCTCGCCCGCCGCGTAGCCTTCGGGCTCGTCGTGGGCGTAGCGGTAGCCGCGGCCGTGGCCGAGGCCGCGCAGGAGGGCGGTGGGGGCGTTGCGCAGGTGCGCCGGCACCGGCAGCGAGCCGTGCGCGCGCACCTCCTCCATGGCCTTCGAGAACGCACGGTCCACCGCGTTGCTCTTGGCCGCGCAGGCGAGGTAGACGGCGGCCTGGGCGATGGCGAGCTCGCCCTCCGGACTGCCGAGCCGCTCGTAGGCCCGCCAGGCGTCGAGGGCGAGCGCGAGGGCGCGCGGGTCCGCGTTCCCCACGTCCTCCGACGCGATGCGCACGAGCCGCCGCGCGAGGTACAGGGGATCGCAGCCGCCGTCGAGCATCCGCCCCATCCAGTACAGGGCCGCGTCCGGGTCCGAGCCCCGGATGGACTTGTGGACGGCGGAGATGAGGTCGTAGAACGCGTCCCCGCCCTTGTCGAAGCGCCGCGTCCCGCCTCCGGCGAGCGCCTCGTCCACGACCTCGGCGCCGATCCGCCGCCCGCCCGCCTGCAGCGCGAGCTCGGCCGCCAGCTCGAGGGCGTTGAGCGCGCGCCGCACGTCGCCGTCCGCCGCCGCCGCCAGCCGCTCGCACTCCGCCCGGTCCAGCTCGAGCCCCGCGCCGCCGAGCCCGCGCTCCGCATCGCCGAGCGCCCGCTCCAGCACCCCCGCGATCTCCGCCGGCTCGACGGGCTCGAGCACGTATACCCGCGCGCGCGACAGGAGGGCGGAGTTGACCTCGAACGAGGGGTTCTCCGTGGTCGCCCCGACGAAGGTCACGGTCCCGTCCTCCACGTGCGGCAGGAAGGCGTCCTGCTGGGCCTTGTTGAAGCGGTGCACCTCGTCCACGAACAGCACCGTGCCCCGGCCCGCGGTGCGGTTGGCGCGCGCCGCCTCCACCGCCGCCCGGATGTCCTTCACCCCGCCGAGCACGGCGGAGAGGCCGATGAAGTCCGCATCGCCCGCCCCGGCCGCG
>CAZSPS010000204.1:0-2872 GCA_964608875.1 uncultured Ectothiorhodospiraceae bacterium | reverse complement strand
GATCGCCGAAGACGTTCTCCCGCAGCCACTCGTAGCGGTAGCTCGCACGGCTCACCCCGTGCGGGTCGTCGACGTAGGAAGTGTCCGCCGTCAGCGTCTCGCCGACCGTGGGCGCGCCCGTGATCCGGGGTGCGCCCACGGGGTGGGCGGGGAGCACGAAGAATTCGGAGGAGATGCTGCCGCGCGCGGTCTCCTCGTGGCCGTCATGGTCGATGAAGCGCACCCGCGCCTGGGGCCTCCGGTCCTGATCGTCGGGGGTCAGGGTGTATGTCTTCGAGGTCGCGCCTTCGATGGGCGCCCCCATGGAGCCGGCGAGGTTCCATCGCCACCACTGGTACTCGAAGTCGGCCTCGTCGTAACCGTTGCCGTCGCGGACGTCCCCGCGCTCGGCGGTCAGCGTCTCTCCCACCCGCAACTCCCCCGTGAGCCGCAGCCGGCCCCGGGAAACCTGGTTGGCCCGCTGCGCGCCCACCGCTGCAGTCAAGTCGCTCGTTTTCGTTTCGGCGTTGCCTTCGTTGTCCGTGAAGCGCACGACGACCCGCAGGTGTTTGTCCCGGTCTGCGGCGGCCGGCCGGTAGCTGCGGGAGGTGGCGTCCGCGATGTCTGCGGCGTTCGCGCCGGCCGCGTCGTCCGCGCGCCGCCACTGGAAGCGCCAGCCCGGCGTGTTCAGCCCGCTCACCGGGTCGTCGATGCCCGAGGTGTCCGCCTGCAGTACCACGCCCACGCGGGCCGAGGCGCCGCCGGTGATGGTGACATCGCCCTCCGCGGGGGTGTTGTCGGAGGGCAGCACCCTGCCGCCTGCGGGGTAAAGGGCGCTGCGGTCGCCCTCCAGGTGGCCGTCGTGGTCGTAGAACGACACCCTCACCTGGACCTGGAGTCCCCGCTCGGCTTCGGTGAGGGTGTAGGTCTTCGAGGCGGCGCCGTCGATGCGCTCGTCGCGCCCGGTGCCTGCGCCTCCCCGATACCACTGGTAGATGAAATCCGCCTCGTCGAAGCCGTTCCCGTCCTGGAAGGTCCCGCGCGTGGCGGTCAGCGTCCTGTCCACCTGGGCCGTGCCCGTGATCCCGGGTGAGCCGGTGGACGCTTGGTTGGTCCTGCGCTCTATCGTGCCCCGCAACGGGAACGCGTTGCTGGTGCGCGTCTCGGGGTTCCCTTCGTCGTCGCTGAAGTCGACCCGCACGCGGATCTTCTTGAGCGCTTCGGCTCTCGCCAGGGTGTAGGTGGCGCCGGTCGCGCCGGGGATCTCGACTTGGCCCGTGCCGTCTTCTTCCTCGCGCAGCCACTGGTACGTGTAGGCGGCGCCCGTCACCCCCTGCGGGTCTTCGACGAAGGAGGTCTCGGCGCGCAGGGTTTCGTCCACCCGGAACGTGCCGCCGATCCGGGGCGCGCCCGGGACGAATGCCGCGTACACGATTTCAGAGAAGTCGCTGCTCCCGCCCCCGTCGTAGCCGTCGCCGTCGATGTAGGTCACCCGTACGAAAACCTGTTGTCCCAGGTCGTCCTCGGTCAGGACGTGGCTCATCGAGGTCGCCCCCTCGATGATCTCACTGGCTTGGGCGCCGGCGTCCCACCGCCACCACTGGTGGCCGGTGATGTAGTCCAGCTCGAAACCGTTCCCGTCCTGGTGGCTCCCTCTCGTCGGCGTGAGCGTTTCGCCGACCTGGGACGTCCCCATGATCCCCAGGAATCCGGTGGCCGACGAGTTGGGCCTGCGCTCCACCGCGCCCATCGCCGGGAACGCATCGCTGGTGCGCGTCTCGGCGGCGCCGCCGTCGTCGGTGAAGTTCACCCGCACGCGGATCCGCTTGCCCTCGTCGGCCTTCACGAGCACGTGGGTCATATCGGTGGCGCCGTCTATCTCCTCCTGGTTCGCGCCGTCCTCGTCCTCGCGCAGCCACTGGTAGGTGTAGCTCGCGCCGGTGACGCCCTGCGGGTCGGTGACGGTCGAGGTGTCCGCCGTCAGCGTCTGGTCGACACGGGCCGTGCCGGTGATCGTCGCCGCGCCCGGGGGCATCGCCGCCGCCACCGTTCCCGTCGCCGGGAACGCGTCGCTGGTGCGCATCTCGTCGGCGCCGCCGTCATCGGTGAAGCTCACCCGCACGCGCACCCGCTTGCCCTCGTCGTCGTCCCCGAGCATGTAGGTGTCGTCGGTGGCGCCGGAGATCTCGGCCCGGCCCGTGCCGTCCTCCTCCTCCCGCAGCCACTGGAAGGCGTAGCTCGCGCCGGTGACGCCCTGCGGGTCGGTAACGGTCACCGTGCCGGCCGCCAGCGTCCACCCGACCTCGGCCCTGCCGGTGATGGTCGGCGTACCCGCGGTGGCGGGCGCCGGAACCCCCTGTATGCGCAGGGCGATGTGGTTGTCGCTGAACTGGTCCGCCCATGCCGCGCCGCCGCTGGTCTTCCAGTACATCTGCCCGTCGAAGGACCATCCCGCCGCCGGGACGCCGATCACCCGCGGGTCGCTGCCGAGCCGCAGCCTCAGTTGTCCATTGGCGTTGCTCGACGAAGTGCGCCGCACGACCACGTGGTACTTGGTGGAGGCCGAAAGAGCGGCGCCCGCCGGCGCGCTGAAGGACACCACGGAGTTCGCGGGGATCGACGACGGGCCGGCGAGCTGGTGGAGGACCGCGCCGTCCGGCGCGCCGCTCCCGTCGTCCGCCCTGATCTGCACGCTGATCACCCCCGGCGAGACGGGGAAGAGCAGTTCCACGCCGCTGAGCACGTAGCCACTGCCGTTGCCGCCGGTGCGGAAGCCCTGCGCGAACTCGCGGGATCCGGTGAGGCCGAAGTGGCCTGGGTGGGTGAGGGCGCCCCCGCCGGTCACCAGGTTGTTGAGAAAGACCGTCGCCTCCTGCGCCCGGGCGGGCGCGGG
>CAZSPS010000203.1:0-4753 GCA_964608875.1 uncultured Ectothiorhodospiraceae bacterium | reverse complement strand
CGTCGAAGCTGATTCTGCGGGAGAAGGCGCACCCCTGTCTCATGGCCTCACGCCTCGCACGCCCGGTGCTTCCCGTGCGACTGCCTTGTACTGACGGGCACCGCCCGGTCGGTCTCGACCGGACCGCGCCCCTCGGGCGCGCCCCGCTTCGGGTGCGTGCGGTGGGGTCACGCCGGCAGCGCCATCGACACCATGAGGGGAACACCTGCGTGCAGCGCGGATGATGCCGACTCGAGCTCGGCCGGCGCCAACGCCGCAACCTGATGGAGTGGTCCAACGGTAGCACGAGGGTGCCGTCGAGGTACACGGCTTGGCGACACCGTGTCGTTCAGGCTCCTCCCTGGATTGGGAAGGCGGTGCGGCGGCGGACGCTTGACCGGCCGGCGCCGGGCCGGGACCATGGGCGCACCGGATCGAACCCGGTGGAGGATGTCCCCGAGGGTGGGGTGGCCACGCAGTCCCCAGGCAACCGATGGCCCGAGTGAGCGCTGAACCGTTCCCGATCGCCGACCGAAGCGCGGAGGGCACGCTGCCGCCGCGGCCCGGTCGCTGCCGCCCGAGCCTCCACGGCGGGCTTGTACCACCCCGGCGCGACGGCGGCGGGAGGGATGCCCGAGTGCGCGGCCCCGACCGCCGCGGCGAGGTGCCCCGGCGCCTGCGCGCACTCGGCGCGGCGCTCGCGCTCGCCGTCGCCGCTGCGGCCTCGGCCGAGACCGCCCCGCGCCCGGTGAAGCTGATGCGCGTCGAGGCGCCCTCGGGCGAGGTGACGCGGCAGTTCTTCGGCAAGGCGGTGGCCCGCCAGAGCGTCGACCTCGCCTTCCAGACCGCGGGGCAGATCGTGCGCTTCCCCGCGATCGAGGGCCGCATCGTGCCCGCGGGCGAGACCCTCGCCGAGCTCGACCTCGAGCCCTTCCGGCTCGCGCTCGAGCGCGCGCGTCTGGAGAGCGCGCGCGCGGGGCGCCGGGCGGCGCGGCTCCAATCGTTGCAGGACACCGCGGCGAGCCGCGCGAGCGTCGAGGACGCGGCGACCGACGCCGGGCTCGCCGAGGTGGCGCTTCGCCGCGCCGTGCGCGAGCTCGCGCACGCCACCCTCACCGCCCCCTTCGACGCCCTGGTCGCGAGCCGCACCGTCGCCAACCACACCACCGTCGCCGCCGGCCAGCCCGTGGTGCGGCTGCACGACATGTCGGAGCTTCGCATCGCGATCGACGTCCCCGAGGTGCTGTTCCAGCGCGCGGGGCGCGACCCCGACGTCGCGGTGTTCGCGCGCTTTCCCGCCTCCGACACGCTCTTCCCCGTCGAGGTGCGCGAGCACGCCGCCGAGACCTCGCCCATCGGGCAGGCCTTCCGGGTGACCTTCGGCATGGCGCCGCCCGAGGGGCTGAGGGTCCTGCCCGGCTCCTCGGTCACCCTCGTGGCGACAGTTCGCCAGGCCGACACTCGGGTCGCCATCCCCGCCTCCGCGGTGGTGATCGCCCCCGGCGGCGCCCCCTCGGTCATGGTCTTTCGTGCCGGGGAGGGCGAGGAGGGCGTGGTGACGGCGCGGCCGGTCACGCTCGCGCTCGGGCGAGACGGCGACTTCCGGGTGATCGAGGGCCTCGACCCCGGCACCGAGATCGTCGCCGCCGGAGCGGGCGCGCTCGCCGACGGCGAGCGGGTGCGCCGCTTCCGGGGCTTCGCCGACTGAAGCCGCGCGCGCCATGCACCTCGCGCGCGCAAGCATCGAGCGCCCGCTCCTGCCCTGGCTGTTCGTGGTGGTGTGCCTGGTCGGCGGCACCTGGGGCTTCCTCTCGCTCGGGCGGCTCGAAGACCCCGCCTTCACCATCAAGCAGGCGGTCGTCGAGACCCGCTACCCCGGGGCGTCGGCGCAGCAGGTGGCCGACGAGGTCTCCGAGGTGCTGGAGTCGGCCATCCAGAAGATGGGCGAGGTCGAGCGGCTCGCCTCGGTGAGCCGCCCGGGGGTGTCGCGCATCGACGTGCACGTGCACTCCACCTTCGACGGCGCGGAGCTGCCCGGGATCTGGACGGAGCTTCGCGCGCGGGTGCGCGACGCCGCCCGGCGCCTCCCGCCCGGGGTGCGGGCGCCGCGGGTCAACGACGGCTTCGGCGACGTGTTCGGGCTGTACTACGCGGTGACCGCCGAGGGCTTCACCGACGCGGAGCGCCACCGCCTGGGCGCGTTCCTGCGCCGCGAGCTGCTCGCCGTGGAGGGGGTGGCCGACGTCGCCGTGCGGGGGCTTCCCGAGGAGGCCGTCTTCGTCGAGCCGCGGCTTGCGCTCACGGTCCACCTCGGCGTGGCGCCCGGGGCCATCGCCGCGGCGCTCGCCGGCGCCAACAGCGTCGCGGATGCGGGCCGGGCGGGCGCGGTGCGCATCGCCGCGCCCGCGGGGTCGGACACGCTCGCCGAGCTCGCGGGGCTCAGCATCGGCGTCGGCGGCGAGATCATCGCGCTTGCCGACATCGCGGAGCTCTCCCGCGCCCGGCGAAGCGACCCCGCACTGATGGTGCGCTTCGACGGCGTCGAGGCGTTCACCCTCGCCGTCGCCGGGCTCTCGACCGAGAACATCGTGGCGGTGGGCAAGCGCGTCGAGCGCCGCCTCGAGGCGCTGTGGCGCGAGCTCCCCGCCGGCGTCGCACTCCACCCCATCTACCGCCAGCACCGGGTGGTCGAGGCCGCCTCCGACGCCTTCCTCGTCAACCTCGCGATGTCGGTCGCCATCGTGGTCGCGGTGCTGGCGCTGTTCATGGGGTGGCGCGCGGCGGTGGTGGTGGGCTCGACGCTGCTGCTCACCGTGGTGGGCACCTTCCTGTTCATGGGCCTGTTCTCCATCGAGATGGAGCGCATATCGCTCGGGGGGCTCATCATCGCGATGGGCATGCTGGTCGACAACGCCATCGTCATCGCCGAGGGCATGCAGGTCGCGATGCGCCGTGGGAAGAGTGCGCGCGAGGCCGCCGACGAGGCGGCGGCGAAGACGCAAGCGCCGCTGCTCGGCGCCACGGTCATCGGCATCATGGCGTTCGCCGGCATCGGCTTGAGCCCCGAGGCGAGCGGGGAGTTCCTGTTCTCGCTCTTCGCCGTCATCGCCATCTCGCTGCTGCTGTCCTGGGTGCTCGCGGTGACCGTCACCCCGCTGCTGGGGCACTACTGCTTCCGCCGCGGCGGCGCCGGCGAGCAGGACGCCTACGCAGCGCTCCCCTTCCGCGCCTACGGCGCGCTGCTGCGCGGCGCGCTCAGGCGGCGCTGGGTCGTGCTCGCCGCGCTCGCGGTACTCACCGCCGCGTCGCTCTTCGGGTTCACCGCGCTCCGGCAGCAGTTCTTCCCCGACTCCAACACCCCGCTGTTCTTCGTCCACTACAAGCTCCCCCAGGGCAGCCCCGTCCACCGCGTGGCCGACGACCTCGCGCGCGTCGAGGCGTGGCTCGCCGGGCGCGACGAGGTGGTCTCGGTCACGTCCTTCGCCGGCCAGGGCGCCTCGCGCTTCGTGCTGACCTACGCCGGGGCCGCGCCCAACCCGAGCTACGGGCACATGATCGTCCGCACCCGCGACCTCGAGGCCATCCCGGCGCTCATGGCCGGGGCGGAGGCGTTTGCCCGCGAGCGCCTGCCGGCGGGCGAGCTGCGTACCCGGCGCCTGGTCTTCGGCCCCGGCGGCGGCAACCCGATCGAGGTCCGCTTCTCCGGCGCCGATCCGAGCGTGCTGCGCGCGCTCGGGCGCGAGGCGATGGCGCGCATGAGCGCCGCCTCGCCCGATGTGCGCCATCCGAGGACGGACTGGCGCGAGCGCGAGCTCGTCATCGCGCCCGTCTACGCGAGCGCCCGGGCGCAGACCGCGGGCGTCGCCCGCGACGACGTCGCGGCAACGCTCAAGTTCGCCACCGACGGCGTCGAGGCGGGCGTCTATCGCGAGGGCGAGCGACTGCTTCCCATCGTGGTGCGCCTGCCCCGCGACGCCGGGCTCGCGCTCGGCGACCAGGTCGTGTGGTCGGGCGCCGCCGCGAAGTTCGTGCCCCTCGAGCAGGTCATCGACGGCTTCGCCTTCGAGCCCGAGGACACGCTGGTCCACCGGCGCGACCGGGTGCCGACGCTCACCGTGGCGGCCGACATCGCACCCGGCACGACCGCAGCCGAGGTCCACGGCGCGGTCCGCGCCACCGTCGAGGCCATGGCGCTCCCGCCCGGGTACCGCATGCAGTGGGGCGGCGGCTACGAGGCCTCGGGGCGCGCGCGCGACGGCCTCGCCGGACAGCTCCCGCTCAGCTTCCTCGTCATGGTGCTCGTCACGGTGGTGCTGTTCAACGCCCTTCGCCAGCCCCTCATCGTCTGGCTGCTGGTGCCGATGGCCCTCAACGGCGTGGTGCTCGCCCTGCTCGCCACGGGCCTGCCCTTCACCTTCACCGCGCTGCTCGGCCTGCTCAGCCTCTCGGGCATGCTGCTCAAGAACGGCATCGTGCTGGTCGAGGAGATCGACCACGTGCGCCGCGCGGGCGCGGCGCTCGAGCGGGCCGTCGTGAGCGCGTGCACCGCGCGGCTTCGCCCGGTGCTGCTCGCTGCGGCCACCACCATCCTCGGCATGTCGCCGCTGCTCTCCGACGCCTTCTTCGTCTCCATGGCGGTGACCATCATGGGCGGGCTCGCCTTCGCCTCGGTGCTCACGCTGGTGGCCGCGCCGGCGCTCTACCACGTGCTGTTCCGGGGCGAGGCGCGCCGCCGCGTCGCCGCCGCGCGGACAAGCGCGCGGCCCGTCCCGCA
>CAZSPS010000202.1:0-8146 GCA_964608875.1 uncultured Ectothiorhodospiraceae bacterium | reverse complement strand
CGGCGTCGCCGTGCGGGTGGTACTTCCCGAGCACGTCGCCGACGGCGCGCGCCGCCAACCGCACCCGCTTCAAGAAGTCGGCGCGCACCGTCGGCGACGTGCTCGGGAAGTACCACCCGCACGGCGACGCCGCGTGCTACGAGGCGATGGTGCTGATGGCGCAGCCGTTCTCCATCCGCTACCCGGTGGTGGACGGCCAGGGCAACTGGGGCTCCACCGACGACCCCCGCTCGTTCGCCGCGATGCGCTACACCGAAGCGCGCCTGACCCCCTTCGCCGAGGTGCTGCTGGGCGAGCTGGGGCAGGGCACCACCCGCCCCAAGCCCAACTTCGACGGCTCGCTGGAGGAGCCCGAGCTGCTGCCGTCGCGCCTGCCGACGGTGCTGCTGAACGGCACCTCGGGGATCGCGGTGGGCATGGCGACCGACATCCCTCCCCACAACCTGCGCGAGGTGGCGGCGGCGTGCGTGCGCCTGCTCGAAGACCCCAAGGCGAGCGTGGACGACCTCTGCGAGCACGTGCGGGGCCCCGACTTCCCGACCGGGGCGGAGATCGTCACCCCCGGCGGCGAGCTGCGCGAGCTCTACCGCACCGGCGCCGGCACGGTGCGGGTGCGGGCGGCCTGGGAGCGCGAGCGCGGCGCGGCGCCGTGCGTGGTGGTCACCGCGCTCCCCTACCAGGTCTCCGGCTCGCGCGCGATGGAGCAGATCGCGGCCCAGATGACCGAGCGCGGGCTGCCCATGATCGAGGACCTGCGCGACGAGTCGGACGAGGCCAACCCCGTGCGCCTGGTGCTCGGCCTGCGCTCGAACCGGGTCGACACAGAGCGGCTCATGTCCCACCTGTTCGCCACCACCGACCTCGAACGCACCTACCGGGTCAACGTCAACGTCATCGGGCTCGACGGCCGCCCGCGCGTGAAGGATCTGCGCACCCTGCTCGGCGAGTGGCTCGAGTTCCGGCGCGCCACGGTGCGGGGGCGGCTCGAGTTCCGGCTCGGCAAGGTCGAGACGCGCCTGCATCGCCTGGAAGGCATCCTCGCCGCCTACCTCAACCTGGACGAGGTCATCGCCGTCATCCGCGAGGAGGAGCGCCCGAAGCCGGTGCTGATGGAGCGCTTCGCGCTCACGGACGCGCAGGCGGATGCGGTGCTGGAGCTGCGGCTGCGCCAGCTCGCGCGCCTGGAGGAGGTCAGGATCCGGGCCGAGCACGAGGCGCTGGAGGCCGAGCGCAAGGAGCTCGGGCGTCTGCTCGGCTCGCGCGCCCGGCTGGACCGGCTGGTGCGCGACGAGCTGCTGGCCGACGCCGAAGCGCACGGCGACGAGCGGCGCTCGCGCCTCGTCGAGCGCGAGTCCGCGAGGGCCCTCGGCCGCGACGCGCTCGCGTCGGCGGAGCCGGTCACCGTGGTGCTGTCGCGGCGGGGGTGGGTGCGCGCGGCCAAGGGCCGCCAGATCGACCCCGCCGCCCTCGGCTACCGGGCGGGGGACGGGTTCCTCTCCGCCGCCGCCGGGCGCGGCAACCAGAGCGCCGTGTTCCTCGATTCGACCGGCCGCGCGTACTCGCTGCCGGCGCACGGCCTCGCTTCCGCCCGCGGCCAGGGCGAACCGCTGGCGGCGCGGCTGGACGCCCCGGACGGGGCCGAATGGCGCGGCGTGCTCATGGCCGAGGAAGGGCGGCGGGTATTGCTGGCGACGGCCGGCGGCTACGGGTTCGTCGCCGGGACCCAAGGGCTGTGCTCGAAGACCCGCGCCGGCAAGACGGTGGTGCAGGTGGGGGAGGGGGACCGCCTCATCCCCCCCGCCGAAGTCCCGGACGGGGAGGACGTGCGGGTGGCGGCGGTGTCGACGGGCGGCTACCTGCTGGTCTATCCGCTGGCCGAGCTGCCCGTGCTCGGCCGGGGCCGGGGGGTGAAGCTGATGGGCATCCCGGCGGCGAAGCTGCGGGCGGGCGAGGAAGCGCTGCGGGCGGTCGCGCTGGCCCCGCCCGGGGAGAGCCTCACGGTGCACGCGGGCGCACGCCGCATGACCCTCTCCCCCCGCGAGCTCGAGGGCTACTCGGGCTCGCGCACCCATCGCGGGCGCCTGTTGCCGCGGGGCCTTCGCCGGGTCGATGCGATGACGGCCGGCCGGCCGGGCGAGCCGGAAGCGGCGGAGGCGGCCGCGAAGTAGCCGCCGCGCCCGCCCCCGGGCGGGACGGGCTATCATGCGCGCCTTCTCTCGCGGCCCCCTCTGGGATGGAAGGTTTCCCGATGGCGACCCACGGCACCAACGAATTCCGCGCCGGGCTCCGGCTCATGGTGGACGGCGCGCCCTGCGCGATCCTCGACAACGAGTTCGTCAAGCCCGGCAAGGGGCAGGCGTTCAACCGGGTGCGCTTCCGCAACCTGCTGACCGGGCGGGTGATGGACAAGACCTACAAGTCGGGCGAGACGCTGGAGAGCGCCGACGTGGTCGAGACCGACCTCCAGTACCTCTACGCCGACGGCGAGCTGTGGCACTTCATGCACCCCGGGACCTACGAGCAGTTCGCCATCGGCGCCGGGGCGCTGGGCGACACCGCGAAGTGGCTCAAGGAGCAGGACGTGTGCAAGGTGCTGCTGTGGAACGGCGAGGCGATCGGGGTTACCCCGCCCAACTTCGTCGTGCTGCGGGTCGCCGATACCGAGCCCGGAGTGCGCGGGGACACCGCGAGCGGCGCGAGCAAGCCCGCCGTGCTGGAGACCGGGGCGAGCGTGCGCGTGCCGCTGTTCGTGGACACGGGCGAGCTGCTGCGCATCGACACCCGCACCGGCGAGTATGTGTCGCGGGTCAAGGGCTAGGCGCGCGCTCCCGGTTCCGGTGCGGGGCCGGGGCGCAGCCGCGTGACCCCGGGCGGCGCGGACGCGGGCGCAGACGGGGGAGGGGCGGCGCCGGACTGGCGCCCCCGCGGCGGCCGGGAGCGGTGGCGGGCCCGCGCCCGCATCCTCGCCGCGCTGCGCGCCTTCTTCGCGGCCCGCGGGGTGCTGGAGGTCGAGACCCCCCTGCTCTGCGCGCACGGCGCCATGGACCCCGCCATCGCGAGCTTCGAGGTGCGGGGGCCGGACGGCCGCCGGCGCTGGCTGCAGACTTCGCCCGAGTACGCGATGAAGCGCCTGCTCGCCGCCGGCAGCGGCCCCATCTACCAGTTGGGCCGCGCGTTCCGCTCCGGCGAGGCGGGCGCGCGCCACAACCCCGAGTTCACCCTGCTCGAATGGTACCGGCCGGGCTTCGACCACCACCGGCTGATGGACGAGTGCGGCGCGCTCGTGGACTCGGTGCTCGGCTGCGGGAGGCCGGAGCGGATCGAGTACGCCGAGGCGTTCCGGCGGCTCGCCGGGGTGGACGTGGACGCGGACCCGCTGGAGGCGCTGCGCGCCCGCGCCCGCGCGGCGGGGGCGGACGAGGGCACGGCGCGGGGCCTCGAGCGCGACGCCTGCCTCGACCTCCTGTTGAGCCACCGGGTGCAGCCCGGCCTCGCCGGGCTCGCCGGCGCGCGCGCCGTCTTCGTCCACGACTACCCGGCGAGCCAGGCCGCCCTCGCCCGGCTGCGGGCGGCGCCGCACGGGGAGCGCGCGGAGCGCTTCGAGCTGTTCGTGGACGGGGTGGAGCTCGCGAACGGCTACCACGAGCTGACCGACCCCGGCGAGCAGCGGCGGCGGTTCGAGGAGGAGGCGGCGCGCCGGCGCGCGCACGGGCTCGCGCCGATGGCGCCGGACGAGCGGCTGCTCGCCGCCCTCGCGCACGGCCTGCCCGCGTGCGCGGGGGTCGCGCTCGGGGTCGACCGGCTGGTGATGCTCGCCCTCGGCCTGCGCGAGCTCGGGGAGGCGATGGCGTTCCCGGACGCGCTCGCCTGAACGGGGGAAGGGAGCCCCGGCCGTGCTGCTACAATGGCGCCGCGATGGGATGGACTCGGCCATGAAGCCAGGGCTCGAACGACGCCGGCCGGGCATCGCGGGCGCCGCAGGGCTCGCGCCGCCGCTTTCGCTCCGGAGCGAAGGACGGGACACGGAGCGGTAGGCGCATGCGGTGGTGGGACTTCTCTACCCTGATGGCGCTCATCGTGGTCGTGAGCGGGGCCGTCTGGGCGGTCGATTCCTGGTTCCTCGCCCCCCGCCGGCGGCCGGCCGCGGCCGGCGAGCGTGCGGGGGAGCGCCCGCCCAGGCCGGCCGTCGTCGAGTACGCCCGCTCGTTCTTCCCCGTGTTCCTCGTCGTGCTGCTGGTGCGCTCGTTCGTGGTGGAGCCGTTCCGCATCCCCTCGGGCTCCATGATGCCCACCCTGCTCGCCGGCGACTTCATCGCCGTCAACAAGTTCTCCTACGGCCTGCGCCTGCCGATCATGGAGCGCAAGGTCTTCGATGTCGGCGCGCCCGGGCGGGGCGACGTGGTCGTGTTCCGTTTTCCGGCGGACGGGGAGACCGTCTTCATCAAGCGCATCGTCGGGCTTCCGGGCGACCGCATCCGCTACGGCCGCGACCGCACCCTGTACGTGAACGGCGCCGCCGCCCGCCAGGGCGAGGGGCGGACCTACACGGGCGCCGGCTCGGGCAGCCACATGACGGGCGCGGAGCACCGCACCGAGACCCTGGACGGGCGCACGCACGCGCTCCTGCACCGGCCCGGCCTGCCGGTCGCGGCGGGCGAATGGACGGTGCCCGAGGGGCGGTACTTCGTGCTCGGCGACAACCGCGACAAGAGCCACGACAGCCGCTTCTGGGGGTTCGTGCCGGAGGAGAACCTGATCGGCCCGGCCTCCATCGTCTGGATGCACTGGGACTGGGGCCACGGCATCGACCTCGGCCGCATCGGGACCTCCCTCGACTGACGGCCGCCGCCCGCACCACGGCGATGGGAGATCGGGATCCAGGAGAGGCCGCGGCGGCGTTGCGCCTCGCCCTCGGCCACGAGTTCGCCGACCCCGCGACCCTGCGGCGGGCGCTCACCCACCGCAGCGCCGGGAGCGCGAACAACGAGCGGCTCGAGTTCCTGGGCGATTCGGCGCTCGGCCTCGCCGTCGCCGAGCTGGCGTTCCGGTGCGGCCCCGAGGCCTCGGAGGACGAGCTCACGCGGACGCGCGCCGCCCTGGTGCGCCGGGAGACGCTGGCGGAGGTCGCGCGCGAGATCGGGCTGGGCGCGCACCTGGTGCTTGGGGCCGGGGAGTCGAAGAGCGGCGGCCGGGAGCGCGAGTCGATCCTGGCGGGCGCCTTCGAGGCCCTTGCCGGGGCGGTCTACCTCGAGGGCGGGATGGAGGCGGTCCGCGCCATGGTCGGGCGGCTCTTCGCCGGGCGCCTCGAGCGCGTGCTCCGCGATGGGGCGGCGAAGGACCCCAAGACCCGCTTGCAGGAGCTGCTCCAGGCGCGCGGCCTCGATCTCCCCCGCTACCGGATCGTAGAGACGGGCGGCGCGGAGCACCGGCCGCGCTTCCTGGTCGAATGCGAGCTCGACACTGCGCGTCCGGCGGAGCCCTTCCGGGGCGAGGGCGCTTCGCGCCGGCAGGCCGAGCAGCGGGCCGCCGCGCGCGCCCTGCGGGAGATCGGCGATGACGATGGATGACGGCGGCTTCCGCTCCGGCTTCGCCACCATCGTGGGGCGGCCTAACGTCGGCAAGTCCACGCTGCTCAACCGGCTGGTGGGGCGCAAGATCAGCATCACCGCGCACAAGCCCCAGACCACCCGGCACCGGATCGGGGGGGTGCTGAACCGCGCCGACGGGCAGATCGTGTTCGTCGACACCCCCGGCATCCACGAGGGCCGGCGCTCGGCCCTGAACCGCTACTTGAACCGCACCGCGCGCGGCGCCGTGGACGGGGTGGACGTGGTGGTGTTCCTGGTGGAGGCGCTGCGCTGGACGCGCGAGGACGAGCGTCTGCGGCGCGAGCTCGGCGGCTGCGGCAAGCCGCTGCTGCTCGCGCCCAACAAGGTGGATCGGGTGGCCGACAAGACCGGGCTGCTGCCCTACCTCGAACGCTTCCGGGAGGAGGAGGGGTTCGACGAGATCGTCCCCATCTCGGCCCGCCGCGGCCAGAACCTCGAGGTGCTCGTGGAGCTGGTGCGCCGGCGCCTCCCGGTCGCGCCCGCGCCGTTCCCGGACGGGGTGGTCACCGACCGCAGCGAGCGCTTCCTGGCCGCGGAGCTGGTGCGCGAGAAGCTCACCCGCAAGCTCGACCAGGAGCTGCCCTACCGGCTCACGGTGGAGGTCGAGGAGTTCCGCCGCGAGAAGCGGCTGCTGCGGGTCGGGGTGATCGTGTGGGTGGAGAGCGCGAGCCAGAAGGGCATCGTGATCGGCAAGGACGGGCGGGTGCTGAAGGCGGTGGGGACCGAGGCGCGGGCCAACATGGAGGCCTCGTTCGGGCGGCGGGTGCACCTGGAGATGCGGGTGAAGACGCGCCCCGGCTGGTCGAGCGACGAGCGCGCGTTCCGCAGCCTCGGCTATGACGGTTGAGCTGCCTTGACCCGGCGGCGCATCGAGGTCGAGCCGGGCTACGTCCTGCACGCGCGCCCCTGGCGCGAGACCAGCCTCATCGTGGAGGCGTTCACCCGCGGCTACGGACGCCTCGGCCTGGTGGCGCGCGGGGCGCGGAGCGCGCGTTCGCGGCTCGCGGGCCAGCTGCCCCCGTTCCGCCCGCTGCTGCTGTCGTGGAGCGGGCGCGGCGAGCTGCCCACCCTGGCAGGGGCGGAGAGCGACGGCCCGGCGCGTGCGCCGCGCGGCCGCACCCTGTTCCACGCCTTCTACCTGAACGAGCTGCTGTTGAAGCTGCTGCCCCGCTCGGACCCGCACCCGGAGCTGTTCGAGGACTACCGGACGGCCCTCGCCGGGCTCGGCGCGGCGGGCGGGCCGGAGGAGGGGGTGCTGCGAGTGTTCGAGAAGCGCCTGCTCGACGCCCTCGGCTACGGCCCCACCCTGGACCGCGCGGTGGACACCGGCGACCCCGTGCGCCCGGACGGGCGCTACCGGTACGTGCCGGAGCGGGGGCCGGTGCAAGGGGAGCCGGAACCGGAAGCGGGGGTGCACGAAGACGGCCCCGTGGTCTCCGGCCGCACCCTGCTCGCCCTCGCGCGCGGGTGCATCGAAGGCGAGCCCGAACGCACGGAGGCGAAACGCCTCATGCGCGCCATCCTCTCTCCGCACCTGGGGCCGCGGCCGCTCGGCAGCCGCCGCCTCTTCATGCGTCCCCCGTCCGTCCCGGATGACCCGGCCCTGGAGGAACCCCGATGACCGGCGAAACCTCTCCCATCCTGCTCGGGGTCAACGTCGACCACGTCGCGACCCTGCGCCAGGCGCGGGGCACGCGCTACCCCGATCCGGTCCAGGCCGCGTTCGTCGCCGAGGAGGCGGGCGCCGACCTCATCACCGTCCACCTGCGCGAAGACCGGCGCCACGTCCAGGAGCGGGACATCGAGCTGCTGCGCGGGACCCTGACGACCCGCATGAACCTGGAGATGGCGGTGACCCCGGAGATGCTGGACTTCGCCGAGCGCACGCGCCCCGAGGACTGCTGCCTGGTGCCCGAGCGGCGCCGGGAGCTGACGACCGAGGGCGGGCTCGACGTGGCGGGCCGGCCGGAGCGCGTGCGCGACGCCTGCGCGCGGCTGGCGGAGGCGGGGGTCCGCGCATCGCTCTTCATCGACCCCGACCCGGCCCAGATCGAGGCGGCGGGGGAGGTTGGCGCGCCGGTGATCGAGATCCACACCGGGCGCTATGCCGAGGAGCGGGGCGCGGCGCGGGCGCGCGAGCTCGAGCGGGTGCGCGCGGCGGCGGAGCGTGCGGCGGCGCTGGGGCTGGTGGTCAACGCGGGCCACGGCCTCGGGTACCACAACGTGGGCGAGGTCGCCCGCATCGCGGTCATCGGGGAGCTGAACATCGGCCACGCGATCGTCGCGCGCGCCGTGTTCCGGGGGCTCGGCGGCGCGGTGCGCGAGATGAAGCGCCTGATGAACGAGGCCCGCGCCACGGCCCGTTGAGAGGCCCGGCGCGGGCCGGCGCGGGTCCGGCGAACCGCTAGGGGAGCGGCTCCCGGACCTTCCGGCTGTCGCCTCCCGTGTCCCCGTCCGCATCCGGTGCGTCGTAGGGTGCGCGCTCCGGCGAGGGCGCCGCGGGCGCGCCGGGCGGGGCCTCGGAGACCGGCGGCGGA
>CAZSPS010000201.1:0-6412 GCA_964608875.1 uncultured Ectothiorhodospiraceae bacterium | reverse complement strand
GCCTGCGCCAGCAGGAAGAAGCCGAGCATCAGGGTGAGGAGCAGCGCCAGCAGGACGTTGCGCACCATGACCCCGATGGGCGGGGTCGCCGCCAGCACCCCGCGCGGCCGGAACGGGTGCAGCGCCGCGCGCGCGAGCCGCACGGCCCCGCCGCGCACCCGCGCATCCGCCTCGCGCGCCCGCGCCGCCGCCCGCCCGCCCGCGAGCGCCCCGGCGAGCGACCACGCCGCCCGCCGCCACAGCCAGTCGAAGTCCAGGGTGATGGTGAGGGTGCGGCGCATCAGGGGCAGTAACAGGAAGAAGGCGAGTCCGGAGAACAGCAGCAGCTGGAGCGCGTTCACCACATGCGCGGCGGTGTAGGGGACGTAGTCCACGGGGTACGGCAGCAGGCGGTACAGCGGCCCCGGCCAGCACCCGATGCCGATGCAAAGGGCGGCGAACAGCACCATGGCCGCGCGCATGTTCCAGGGCGGGTCCGGCGGGCGCAGCCCCGAGTCCCGCTGGAAGAAGACGAACCACGGGAACTTGATCCCCGCGTGCAGGAACACACCGGCCGAGGCGGCCGTCAGCAGCAACCACGTCGCGGCCAGCGTCTGGTCCGTTGCCGCTTGCGAAATCATGGACTTGCTGACGAAACCCGAAGTCAGGGGGAAGGACGAGATGGCGAGCGCCCCCACCGTGCCGCACACGGTGGTGAGGGGCATCGACCGGAAGAGCCCCCCCAGGTCGGTGCACTTGCGCCGGCCCGTCATGTACAGCACCGACCCCGCCGACATCAGCAGCAGCGCCTTGTAGAGGATGTGGGTGAAGGCGTGGGCCGCGGCCCCGTTCAAGGCCATCGCGGTGCCGATCCCCACCCCCGTGACCATGAACCCCACCTGGTTCACGATGCTGTAGGCGAGGATGCGGCGCATGTCGTTCTCCAGCAGGGCGTAGACGATGCCGTAGAAGATCATGAACAGGCCCACGAAGACGAGGATGTCCTCGCCCGGGAAGCCGCGGATGAGGACGTACACCGCCGTCTTGGTGGTGAAGGCGGACAGGAACACCATGCCGCTCCAGGACGCCTCCGGGTAGGCGTCCGCGAGCCACGCCGAAAGCGGCGGCGCGGCCGCGTTCACCAGCACCCCGGCGAGCATCAGCCGGGCGCCCCACGAGTCCGCGGGCAGGGCGCCGTCGAAGGCGATGGCGCCGCCGTCGCCCAGGTGGACCAGGATGCCGGACAGGAGGAGCGCGCCGCCCAGCAGGTGCGCCATGAAGTAGCGCCCTGCGGTCCGGAGCGGGGGAGGCGCCGCGCCGCCGCCGCCCGGCGCCGCGATGAGGACGGCGGTGGACGCGAGCGCCATCGTCTCCCAGAAGACGAAGAGGGTGATGAGGTCCCCCGCGAGCGCCACCCCGATCGCGCTCCCCGCGTAGACGAAGGCGGCGGCCAGCTCCAGGGTGCGGGCCTGGCGGAGGGCAAACAGCGCCCCCCCGAAGGCCATGAGCGCGAAGACGATGGCGAAGAGCCGGCCGAGCGCGTCCACCCGCACCGGCGCCACCCGGTATCCGTATGCCTCCCAGACGAGGAGCGCGCCCTCCGGGGCGTTCCACACGAGCGCGAGCGCGGCCAGCGGCAGCCCCAGCAGCAGCGCGCGCCGGACCCCCTCCCCCGCAGGCAGCGCGAGGGCGAGCCCCCCGAGCACGAGCACCAAGCCCGGAGGGAAGGAGAACGGGAAACCGGCCGCGAGCTCAGGCGTCATGGCCGTCCCCGTAATAGTCGTCCGGGCGCTTGAGGAAGAAGCCGAGCCCCTTGGCGGCGAGCACCATGAGGACGCAGGTCCCGAGTCCGTACCAGGCGTAGAAGCCGAACGCGCCGTCCACCCCGAAGCCGGGATGAGCGTGCACGAAGAAGTCGGCGGCGACCAGGAGCGCCAGCACGACCCCGAACCCGATCCACAGTCCGCGGATGGTCCGCGGGCGCACCAGCCAGTGCGGGCGCTCCGCGAGGTCCGGCGGAACCTGCCCGGGAGACATCAGGAGGCGGCCTTCAGGTCCGCGCGCGCGCCGCCGCTCGCGGCGAGCAGCTCCGGGGGCGCGATCTCGAACACGCTAAAGGGGCTCCCGGCCGCCGCCCACACCCGCTCGAAGGCGAACAGGTCCTCGTCGATCCAGGTCGGCAGCGGCTCGGGGTGTCCGAGCGGCGGCACCCCGCCGATGGCGTAGCCGGTGCGCGCGCGCACGAAGTCCGCATCGGGGCGCTCCACCTTCTCCCCGAGCAGGCGGCGCAGCTTGGCCGCATCCACCCGGTTCACGCCGCTCATCACCGCCAGCACGGGCCGGTCGCTGTCGCGGCCCCGGAACACCATCGACTTCGCGATCTCGGCCACCGAGCAGCCGACGGCCGCCGCCGCCTCCTCGGAGGTGCGGGTCGAGTCGGCCAGGGTGACCACCCGGCAGGCGAGCCCGCGCGCATCAAGCGCGGCCTGTACGCGTTGCGGTCCGGACGACGGCACGTTCGTTCCCTCCTTCGCCGGCTCAGTCCTTCGCGAACTCGAGCAGGAGGTCCTTGGCCTCGACGTTCTGTCCGGGCGCCGCGTGCAGGGCGGCGACGGCGCCGTCGCGCTCGGCGTGCAGGGCGGTCTCCATCTTCATCGCTTCGATGGTCATCAGCAGATCGCCCGCGGTCACCCGCCGCCCCTCCGCCACGGCCACCGACGACACCATCCCCGGCATCGGGGCCGCGACGTGGCGGGGGTTGCCGGGGTCGGCCTTGGGGCGGCGCACGACCGCGGCGGCCGCCTCGCGGTTCTCCACCTTCACCGTGCGCGGCTGGCCGTTCAGCTCGTAGAACACCCGCACCGCGCCCTCCTCGTCCGTCTCCCCGATCGCGAGGCAGCGCACGACCAGGGTGAGGCCCCGGTCGAGCTCCACCGACACCTCGCGCCCCGGCGCGAGGCCGTAGAAGAACACGTCCGTCGGCAGCGCGGAGACGGGGCCGTAGCGCTCGCGGCGCTCCGCGTAGTCCACGAACACCTTCGGATAGAGCAGGTAGGAGTAGAGCTCCTCCTGCGACAGCGACCAGCCGGTCGCGGCCTCGGCCTTGGCGCGGGCGGCGTCGAGGTCCACCGGCGGCAGGGAGGCGCCGGGGCGGCCCTCGAGCGGCTTCTCGCCCTTGAGGATCTTCGTGGCGAGCGGCTCGGGGAACTCGCCCGGCATCGGGCCGAGCTCGCCCCGGAACAGCCCGACGACCGACTCCGGGAACGCGATCTCGCGCTCGGGGTCCTCCACGTCGGCGGGGGTGAGGCCGCCCGAGACCATCACCAGGGCGAGGTCGCCCACCACCTTGGAGGTGGGGGTGACCTTCACGATGTCCCCGAACATCCGGTTGACCTCGGCGTAGGCGGCGGCCACCTCGCTCCACCGCTCCCCGAGGCCGAGCGAGCGCGCCTGCTCGCGCAGGTTGGTGAACTGCCCGCCCGGGATCTCGTGCAGGTACACCTCCGAGGCGGGGGTGTGCACGTCGGGCTCGAACGCCGCGTACTGCGCGCGCACCGCCCCCCAGTAGTCGGAGAGCTCGCGGATGCGGGCGGGGTCGAGGCCGGTGTCGCGCGGCCCGCCGCGCAGCGCCTCCACCACCGAGCCGAGGCAGGGCTGCGAGGTGAAGCCGGAGAGGCTGTCCATGGCGAGGTCCACCGCGTCCGCCCCCGCCTCGGCCGCGGCCAGCACGCTCGCGGCGGCGATGCCCGAGGTGTCGTGGGTGTGGAAGTGGAGCGGCAGCCCGGTCTCCTCCTTGAGGGCGCGCACCAGCTCGAGCGCGGCGGCGGGCTTGACCAGGCCCGCCATGTCCTTGATGGCGAGGACGTGGGCGCCCGCGTCGCGGAGCTCGCGCCCCATCCGCAGGTAGTAGTCGAGGTCGTAGCGCGAGCGCCGGGGGTCGTGGAGGTCGCCGGTGTAGCAGATCGCCGCCTCGCAGATGCGCCCCGTCGAGAGCACCGCGTCGATCGCGACCCGCATGTTCTCGACCGAGTTCAGCGGGTCGAAGATGCGGAAGAGGTCGATGCCGGACTCCGCCGCCCGCGCCACGAACCCCTGCACGACGTTGTCGGGGTAGTTGGTGTACCCGACCGCGTTCGAGGCGCGCAGCAGCATCTGGAGCAGGATGTTGGGGATGCGCTCGCGCAGCTCGCCGAGCCGCTCCCAGGGGCACTCGCCGAGGAAGCGCAGGGCCACGTCGAAGGTGGCTCCGCCCCAGCATTCGAGCGAGAACAGCTCCGGCAGGCGGTGCGCGTAGGCGTCCGCCGCGCGGCGCATGTCGTGGGTGCGCATGCGGGTCGCGAGCAGCGACTGCGGGGCGTCGCGCATGGTGGTGTCGGTGACGAGCGTGCGCGTCTCGTCCAGCATCCACCGGGCGACCGCCTCCGGCCCCTCGGTGTCGAGCAGCGCCTTGGCGCCGCCGCCCGGCGGCGCGTCCGGGGCCGCGCCGGACGGCGCGCCGCCGGGCGCACGCGGCGGCTGGGCGTGCTCGGGCGGACGCGCCCGCCCCTCGACCTCCGGATGGCCGTTCACCGTCACCTCCGCGACGTAGCGCAGCAGCCGGCTCGCCCGGTCGCGCGGGCGGGGAAAGGCGAGCAGCTCCGGGTGGTCGTCGATGAAGCGGGTGGTGAAGCGCCCCTCGCGGAACTCCTCGTGGCCGATCACCCGCTCCAGGAAGGCGATGTTGGTGGCCACCCCGCGGATGCGGAACTCCCTGAGGGCGCGCCCCATGCGGGCGATGGCGCCCTCGCGCGACGGCGCCCACGCGGTCACCTTCTCCAGCAGCGAGTCGTAGTGGCGGGTGATGACCGCGCCCGCGTACGCGGTGCCCCCGTCGAGGCGGATGCCGAAGCCGGTCGCGGCCCGGTAGGCGGTGATGCGCCCGTAGTCGGGGATGAAGCGGTCGAGCGGGTCCTCGGTGGTGATGCGGCACTGCACCGCATGGCCGCGGCGGGGGATGGCGTCCTGCGGCGGGCAGCCCGAGTCCTCGTCGCCGATGCGCGCGCCCTCGGCGATGCGGATCTGGGCGCACACCAGGTCCACCCCCGTGATCTGCTCGGTCACGGTGTGCTCGACCTGGATGCGCGGGTTGACCTCGATGAAGAAGAACTGCCCGGCGTCGAGGTCGTGCAGGAACTCCACGGTGCCCGCGTTGCGGTAGTCCACCTCGCGCGCGATGGCGACGGCGTGGGCGTAGAGCGCCTCGCGCTCCGCTTCGGCGAGGCCGGGTGCGGGGGCGCACTCCACGATCTTCTGGTTGCGCCGCTGCACCGAGCAGTCGCGCTCGTAGAGGTGCACCACTTGGCCGTGGGAGTCGGCGAGGACCTGCACCTCGAGGTGGCGCGCGCGGGCGACGAAGCGTTCGAGGTAGACGTCGTCCTTGCCGAAGGCGGCGGCGGCTTCGCGGCGCGCGGCGAGGAGCGCGTCCGGCAGCTCTTCGGGGGCCGACACGACCCTCATGCCGCGCCCTCCTCCGCCCCAGCTCGCCTTCAGGATGCCCGGGAAGCCGACCTCGGCGGCGAGCGCGAGCGCGGTCTCGGGGTCGGCGGGCAGGACGCCGGTGGCGGGCACCGTCGGCACCCCGGCGGCGGCGGCGATGGCGCGCGCCGATACCTTGTCGCCGAGACGGCGCAGCGCGTCCGGGGGCGGGCCGATGAAGACCACCCCCGCCTCGGCGCAGGCCTCGGCGAACTCGGGCGACTCGGAGAGGAAGCCGTAGCCGGGGTGGATGGCGTCGGCGCCGGTGTCGCGCGCCACCCGCACGATGTCGTCGATGGCGAGGTAGGCGGTGACGGGGCCGGCCCCTTCGCCGATCCGGTACGACTCGTCGGCCTTGGTGCGGTGCAGGGAGAGGCGGTCCTCCTCGGCGAACACCGCGACGGTGGCCTTGCCCATCTCGTTCGCGGCGCGCAGGACGCGAATGGCGATCTCGCCCCGGTTGGCGACCAGGATCCTGGCAAACCCGTTCAACGGTCCGTCCGCTCCCCGCCCGTGCCCTGCCCGTTCCCGTCCGGCCCCGCCGGACGATGCGACGATACACCCTCTCGCCGCCGCCCGCTATCGGGGAGCGTCCGCGCCCCTCGGACCGGACGGCCCGAGTGCCGCAAAACCGGACAAACGATGTGCTACCGGCATCGGGGAGCGTCCGAAATCTTCCTTGCGATTGTCGAGATTATCCGTCTAACTGATTGATATGGCAGAAATCGAACATCCGTTCGGAGAACCGGTCTCAGATGATGTATGATCCGTCCCCGGGTGGAGAAGCCCTCCCCGGCGGCATTCCTCCGGGGGCGGGCGGCTTCGATGGGAGGCAGGCCGGAATGGGTGTCAGGTTCCGAACGTCGGCCGCCGCGGCGGCGGCGCTCCTCCTCATGGCGGCGGCCCCGCAGAGCCTGGG
>CAZSPS010000200.1:0-1903 GCA_964608875.1 uncultured Ectothiorhodospiraceae bacterium | reverse complement strand
TCGCCGAGGGTGCCGCTGCCCGCGAAGAAGTCGATCACGAGATCGCCCGGGAAGGTGTGGGCGCGCACGATGCGCTCCACCAGGCCGAGCGGCTTCTGGGTCGGGTAGCCGGTCTTCTCCTTGCCGTTCGGGGGCACGATGGTGTGCCACCAGACGTCCGTCGGGGTCTTGCCGCGGGCGGCCTTCTCCGGGCCCGCGAGACCGGGGGCCATGTAGGGGATGCGGTCGAGCTCGTCGTAGCGAAACGTGTAGCGCGCCGGGTCCTTCGCGTACCACAGGAGGTTGTCGTGCTTGGCCGGCCACCGCGAGCGCGTCCGCGCGCCGTAGTCGTAGGCCCAGATGATCTCGTTCAGGAACGAGGCGCGGCCGAAGATGCGGTCGAGGAGCACCTTGCAGTAGTGGACCTCGCGGTAGTCGACGTGCAGGAAGAACGAGCCGTCGGGCTTCAGCACGCGCCGCGCTTCGCGGAACCGGGGTTCGAGGAAGCCGAGGTAGTCGTCGAAGGCGTCGGGGTAGGCGGTGGAGCCGAGCCGCATGGTCCGATAGCGCTTGCCGCCGAAGCCCGTGCGGTCGCCGCCGCGCTCGTCGCGCACGGTGCGCAGCGTGGTGCGGGAGCGGGTGCGGCCGGTGTTGAAGGGCGGGTCGATGTAGACCAGCGCGGCGCATCCGTCCGGAACCCGCGCCAGCGCCTCGAGGTTGTCGGCGAAGACCACCTTGCGCACGGGGAGGGCACCCGCTTCCGCCGCCGCCGCCGCCTTCGCCGCCGCCTTCGCCGCTGCCTTCGCCACTGCCGCCGCCGCCGCTGCCGCCTTCGTCCGGACGCCGTTTGCGCCGCCGCACTGCCGGCGCCGCGCCGCTACTCCCGCGCCAGCCACTCGTTGACCGCCCCGAGGTCGGGCGTGTCGAGGGTGCCGGACGCCTCGCGCAGCCGGAGCGCGTTCACGATGTAGTCGTAGCGCGCGGCGGCGAGGTCGTTGCGGGCCTGGAAGAGGCCGCTCTGGGCGTCGAGGACGTCGACCGAGGTCCGGGTGCCCACCTCGAACCCCGCCTGCACCGCGTCGAGCGCGCTCTTGCTCGACACCACGGCCTGCTCGAGCGCGTTCACCCGCGCGATCGCGGACTCCACCCCGAGGTACGCCTGGCGCGTGTCCCGCGCCACCTTGCGCCGCACCCGCTCCTGCTCGTGCACCGCCTCGCGGTGGCGCGCGCGCGCCGCCCGCGTCTCGGCCGGCACCCGGCCCCCGAGGTAGAGCGGCCACTGGAGCTGGAGCGCGATGGACCCCGTCCGGGTCTCGCTCCGCTGCAGCTCGCTGTCGTTGTCGGAGGCGCCGGCCCGACCCACGAGGTCCAAGGTGGGCGAATCGGCCTTCTGCGCGCGCCGGATGTCGTCGCTCGCGATGGCCGCCTCGAGGCCCGCCGCCCGCAGCCGGAAGTTCCGTTCGAGCGCGGTGCGGTTCCAGGCGTCGATGTCCGCCGGCTCGGGCACCCGCAGGGGGATGCGGCCGCCGAGCGGGGCGAGGCGGTGCGGGTGCTCGCCGATGATCTCGCCGAGCGCCTCGCGCGCGTTGTCGAGCCCGTTCGCGGCCTCGATCTCGCGCGCAGTGGCGAGGTCGAAGCGGGACTTCGCCTCCTCCACGTCCGTCACCGGGATGAGCCCGACCTCGAAGCGCTGCCGGGCCTGGCGGAGCTGCTGGGCGATGGCCTCGCGGTTGGTTTCGGCGAAGCGGCGCTGGTCGGCGGCCTCGAGCACGCCGAAGTACGCGGACGCGACCCGCACCATGAGGCCCTGCCGGTCGGCCGCGTAGCTCGCTTCGGACTGGCGCTCGCGCGTGCCGGCCTGGCCGATGCGGATGTCGAGCTCGGGGCGGTAGAGCGGCTGCGTCACGTCGAGCGAGAGCGAGGA
>CAZSPS010000199.1:0-4662 GCA_964608875.1 uncultured Ectothiorhodospiraceae bacterium | reverse complement strand
GCCGCCGGTGAAGGCGGCGAGGCACCAGCCGAGCAGCGCGCCCGGGAAGAAGCCGACCACGAGCACGCTGAGCGCGTTCACGCCGATGACCACCCGCATCGGGTTGGCCACCACCAGCGCCGGCTGCTCGGGCTCGGGCGGGTCGAAGTACATGACCCGCACGATCCGCAGGTAGTAGAACAGCCCCACCACCGAGAACAGCACCGCCGCCACGGCCAGCCACACGAAGCCCGCGTCGATGGCCTCGCGCAGCACCGACCACTTGGCCCAGAACCCGAGCAGCGGCGGCACCCCGGCCATCGACAGCATCAGCACCAGCATCAGGAAGGCGCACCAGGGGCTGCGCTCGTGCAGCCCGCGGAAGTCCTCGATCCGGTCCGCCTCGAAGCCCTCGCGCGAGAGCGCCACGATCATCCCGAACGCGCCGAGCGCCATCACCGCGTACACCAGCACGTAGAACATCGCCGCCGCGTACCCCTCCCCGGTGCCCGGGACGACGCCGAGGAACAGGAACCCCATGTGGGCGATGGTGGAGTACGCCAGCATCCGCTTCAGGTTGGCCTGGGCGATGGCGACCACGTTGCCGAGCCCGATGGACAGCACCGCGAGCACCACCACCATGTCCTGCCACGCCTCGTGCAGGCCCCCCAGCCCGTCCGCGAGCAGCCGCACCGCCATGGCGAAGGCGGCGAGCTTGGGCGCGGTGCCGACCAGCATCACGACCGGGGTGCGCGCCCCTTCGTAGACGTCCGGCACCCACATGTGGAACGGCGCCGCCCCGAGCTTGAAGGCGATGCCGGCGACCGTGAACACCAGCCCCAGCACCAGCACGGGGTCGCCCGCGTCCTGCGCCGCGCGCCCGATCGCGGCGAGGTCCAGCGAACCCGTGGCCCCGTACACCATCGACATGCCGTAGAGCAGCATCCCCGAGGCGAGGGCGCCCAGCACGAAGTACTTCATCGCCGCCTCCGCCGCCGCCGGCGAGTCGCGATCCAGGGCCACCATGGCGTAGAGCGAGAGCGACAGCAGCTCGAGCCCCAGGTACACCGTGAGCAGGCTCGCGGCCGACACGAGGACCATGGCCCCGAGCAGCGCGAACAGGCCGAGCACGAAGTACTCGCCGCGCTCCGCCCCGCGCGCACGCAGGTACTCGTGCAGGTAGAAGAAGAGGAACCACCCGAGCGCCAGCACCCCGAGCTTGAGCACCGCGGCCATCGGGTCCGCGACGAACGTGCCGGAGAAGGTGAAGACCGGCTCGTGCGGGAAGTTGAGGCCGAGCACGAGCGCGGTCAGCACCAGCGAAGCCTGCGAGAGCCGGTACGCGAGATCCGGGGTGCGCGCGTACACCTCGGCCAGGAGCACGGCGCACGCCGCCGCCGCCAGCACGATCTCGGGCGCGGCCGGCGCGAACGCGGGGATCGGCGCCCCGCCGCTCACAGCTTCGACCTCGCCACGTGGTCCAGCAGGTGCTCCACCGACGGCCCCATCGCCTCCAGCAGCGGCGCCGGCCACAGCCCGAGCAGCAGCACCGCCGCCGCCAGCGCCGCGAGCACGGCGAGCTCGCGGCCGTTCACGTCGTCGAGGCCCGCCACCCCCTCGCTCGCCGCCTCCCCGAACACCACCCGCTTGTACATCCACAGCGTATAGGCGGCGCCCAGGATCAGGGTGAGGCCCGCGAGCAGCGCGACCCAGACGTTCGCCTGGAAGCTCGCCAGCACCACCAGGAACTCGCCCACGAAGCCGGACGTGCCCGGCAGCCCGGAGTTGGCGAGCGCGAACAGCATCATGAGCGAGGCGAACACCGGCATGCTGTTGGCGACCCCGCCGTAGTCCGCGATGCGCCGGCTGTGCAGCCGGTCGTACAGGACCCCCACGCAAAGGAACAGCGCCCCGGAGATGAAGCCGTGCGAGACGAGCTGCACGAGGGCGCCCTCGAGCCCCATCAGCGCGCTCGCGCGCCCGCCCCCGTCCGGCGCCTCGAGCAGCGTGAAGACGACGAACACCCCGAGCGTCGCGAACCCCATGTGCGAGATCGACGAGTAGGCGATGAGCTTCTTCATGTCGGGCTGCACCAGGGCCACGAACCCGATGTAGACGATGGCCACGAGCGACAGGGCGATCATCAGCCAGTCGAGCGCGCCGCTCGCGTCCGGGGCGATCGGCAGGCTGAAACGGAAGAAGCCGTAGGCGCCGAGCTTCAGCATGACCGCGGCGAGCACCACCGAGCCCCCCGTGGGCGCCTCCACGTGGGCGTCCGGCAGCCAGGTGTGCACCGGCCACATCGGCACCTTGACCGCGAACGCGGCGAGGAAGGCGAGGAAGATGAGGACCTGCGCCGTGAACCCGAGCGGGACGTGGTGGAAGTCGAGGATGCCAAAGCTCCCCGCCTGCGCGTACAGGTACAGGAACGCCACCAGCATCAGCACCGACCCGAGGAAGGTGTAGAGGAAGAACTTGACGGTGGCGTAGATCCGGTTCTCCCCGCCCCAGATGCCGATGATGAGGAACATCGGCACCAGCAGCGCCTCCCAGAAGACGTAGAACAGGATCGCGTCGAGGGCGGAGAACGCCCCCACCATCAGCCCTTCCAGGATGAGGAAGGCGGCCATGTACTGCGACGCCCGGCGCCGGATGGCCTCCTGCCCGGCCAGCACCACCAGCACGGTGGTGAAGGTCGTGAGCAGCACCAGGGGCATGGAGATGCCGTCGACCCCGAGGTGGTAGTGGATGTCGAAGGCCGGGATCCAGGGCGCCTTCTCCACGAACTGCATCGCCGCCGTGCCCGTGTCGAGGTCCGCGTAGAGCGGCAGGGACAGGAGGAAGGTCACGAGCGACACGATGAGGGCGGCGGTGCGCGCGGTGCGCGCGTCGTTCTCCTCGCCGAGGAAGAGCACCCAGACCCCGCCCAGGATCGGCACCCAGACGACGAGGCTGAGGAAAGGCACGCCGGTGAACATGGCCGAACCGCCCTCCCCGCCCTCAGCCGTAGACCAGCCAGGTCATCAGCCCGAGCAGGCCGGCGATCATGGCGAAGGCGTAGTGGTAGAGCATCCCGGTCTGGACGCGCCGCACGACCCCCGCCGCCCATCCCACGGCCCGCGCCGAGCCGTTGACGAGCCAGCCGTCGATGAGCCGCACGTCGCCCACGCGCCACAGCCACCCGCCCATGCCGCGCGCGCCGCCCGCGAACAGGCGGTCGTAGAGGTCGTCGAAGCCGTACTTGGCGGCCAGCACCGCGTAGGCGGCGCCGAAGCGCACGGCGATCCGCGCGGGCAGGTCCGGCCGCCGCACGTAGAGGTACCACGCCGCCGCCGCCCCCGCCGCGCCGAGCCAGAACGGGAGGGTGACGAAGCCGTGGAGCGCGAACGCCCCCGCGCCCGCGAACCCCTCCCCGACGCGGGCGAGGACGTCGTGCTCCGGCGCGACCCGGATCGAGCCGCCGAAGTAGTCCCCGAACAGCATCGGCTCCACCCAGGGCCAGCCGATCGCGACGGAGAAGAGCGCGAGCACCACGAGGGGGCCGGTCACCACCGGCGGACTCTCGCGCGGCGGGCCGTGCGCGGCGTGAGCGTCACCGTCGGCATCGCCGTGCGCGTGCTCGCCGCCGCCATGCGCATGGGCGCCGCCGCCCGCCGTGCCCGTGCGGTCCTCGCCGTGGAACACCAGGAAGTACATCCGGAAGGAGTAGAGGGCGGTCACGAACACCCCGAGCAGCACCGCCGGGTAGCCGATCCAGGCGCCCGCCAGCTGCGAGTGGCCGACCGCCTCGATGATGCCGTCCTTCGAGAAGAAGCCCGAGAAGCCGGGGAAGCCGACCAGGGCGAGGGTGCCGACGAGGCAGCTCAGCCAGGTCACCGGCATGCGCCGCCACAGCCCCCCCATGCGGCGCATGTCCTGCTCGTGGTGGAGGGCGATGATGACCGAGCCGGCCGCGAGGAACAGCAGCGCCTTGAAGAAGGCGTGCGTCCCGAGGTGGAAGATGGCGGCGGCGTAGGCCGACGCCCCGAGCGCGACCGTCATGTAGCCGAGCTGGGACAGGGTCGAGTACGCCACCACCCGCTTGATGTCGTGCTGCACCAGGCCGATGAGCCCCATGGAGAACGCCGTCACCGCCCCCACCACCACCACCACGTTGAGGGCGGTCTCGGACAGCTCGAAAAGGGGCGACATGCGCGCCACCATGAAGATGCCCGCGGTCACCATGGTGGCGGCGTGGATGAGGGCGGAGATCGGGGTCGGGCCCTCCATCGAGTCAGGCAGCCACACGTGCAGCGGGACCTGGGCCGACTTGCCCATCGCGCCGACGAAGAGCAGCAGGCAGATGACGGTGATCGCCGGCCACTCGATGCCGCCGCCCACGCCCAGCACCGCCCCCGCCCGCTCCGGCGCCTGCGCGAACACGCCCGCGTAGTCGAGCGTGCCGAAGTACGCGAGCACCGCGGCGATGCCGAGCAGGAACCCGAGGTCCCCCACCCGGTTCACCAGGAACGCCTTCAGCCCCGCCCGCACCGCGCTCTCGCGCCGGAACCAGAAGCCGATGAGCAGGTACGACACCACCCCCACCGCCTCCCAGCCGAAGAACAGCTGGAGGAAGTTGTTCGACATCACCAGCATCAGCATGGCGAAGGTGAAGAGCGAGATGTAGCTGAAGAAGCGCTGGTA
>CAZSPS010000198.1:0-4550 GCA_964608875.1 uncultured Ectothiorhodospiraceae bacterium | reverse complement strand
TTCGGGAGGCGGCCGAAGAGGAGGAACGCCACTTCTACCGGCACCGGGCGCCCCGCGAGTGGCTGGACGCCCTGGCCCCGCTCGGCACCGACGAGCACAAGCCGTTCCTCGAGACCGCGCCCTGGCTGATCGCGATCTTCGCCCGGAAGCACGGACGGCTCGCCGACGGGCGCAAGGTCAAGCACTACTACCCGAACGAGTCCGCCGGACTCGCGACCGGGATGCTCATCGCGGCCCTGCACGTCGCCGGGCTGGCGACGTTGACCCACACCCCGAGCCCCATGAAGTTTCTGAACGAGATACTCGGGCGCCCGAAGTCGGCGGAGCGGCCCTTCCTGCTGCTGGTGGTCGGCTACCCCGACGAGGACGCGATGGTGCCCGACATCGGGCGAAAGCCGCTCGACGAGGTGGTCACGTACGTGTGACGTTCGAGGGGTCGCGTCAGCGGCAGCCCGCGAGCGCGCCGATCGGCAGTGCCGGACCCGCGGGTCGGATTGGAGCAGTCACGCCCCCCGCGCGCTCACCAGTGCGCGACAGCCTCGAACCTGACCGCATGCTCCGGCGCGTCCGCGTCGCTCTCCCGGCGCGTCGCCTTCACCCCGAACGAGAAGGCGGGTGCGCTCGCGCCGTCCGGCTCGACGCGCCAGCCGAGGCTGTAGTCGCGCGCCGTATCGTAGAGGCCGAGCCCCACATGCGGGCTCGCGGTGAAGCGCCCGCCGAGGGCCGGGAACCCGTATGCCGCCTCCGCCGTCCAGTGGCTCGCGGCCTCGCTGCCGCCGCCCGCGCCCTCCCCGAGCGGGCCGGGTTCGAACAGCGCGTCGAGGCCTCCCGCCGCCTGCCCGCCCCAGTCCTGGCGCAGCGTGAACGACGGCCCGCGCTTCGTCGCCGGGTCCGGGTCGAAGCCGAGCGCGCCGGCGAAGCCCCGGTCCTCGAGGTCGTCGTTGCCGTGCGCGACGAGCGCACGGCCCGAGAGGTCGAGGGTGAGCCCGAGCGCCGGGTGTTCCAAAGCGAGGCCGCCGCCGAGCTCGACCCCGAGCCCGGTCTCGGCGTCGCCGCCGTCGTGGCGCGCGCCGAGTTCGAGCTTCGGCGTCACATGCCCGCCGCCTTCGAGCGCGACCCTCCAGCGTCCCTCGAGGCCCAGGCGAAGGCGCGTGGTGTCGCTCTCCGAGGCCGCGAGGTCGCGGGTCTTCTCCGAGGCGGTCCGCGCCCACAGCGCGTCCGAGACGAGCGCCAGCGCCGGGCCGCCGCTGCCGTTCTCCGGCGGTTGCAGCAACTCGCTCCTGAACCCCGCCGCCGCCATGCTCCACTCGGTGTCGGCGCGGTAGACGCCGCCCATGGCGGTCTTCAGCGTGACCTCGCCGGTCCCGAAGCCCGCCGCGCCCCAGAGCTTGAGGCGCTCCGAGGCTTCGAGCGCGGCGTAGGGGATGGCGGCGGTGAGCGAAGCCTCGACCTCGCCGTCGCCCGCGCGCACCGCGCCTCCGCAGAGCACCCTTCGGGTGTCCTCGTCCATACCGTCGCCGGCCTCGGCGCAGGGGTCGCCGCCCGGGTCGGTATCGACATAGCCGCCCTCGCCGGTGCTCCGGGCGATGGCGAGCCCGAGGAGCCACCGGTCGCGCGCATAGTCCGCGCCCAGCATCGCGGTGGTCGCCTCGCCGTCGAGCGAGAACGTCCCCTCGCGCCCGTCGAAGCTCCCGTGCGCGGCGCGGCCCCAGAAGGCCATGCTGCCGCCCGCGCCGTCGGTCTCGCCGGTGGCGGTGAAGCTCGACCCGAGCAGCGCCTCGCGCCCGGTCAGGGTGCGCGAGTGCGAGCCGCCGACGCTATGGGCGTCATTGCCGAAGCCCGAAGCGCCGAACCCGGAGCTGCCGAAGCCTGCCCCGGACACCGATCCGGAGCCGCCGTCATGGCCGCCGAACGCCCGCGTGATATCGGCGAGCGCCGACTGGCCGTGCGCGAGGCTGTCCTGCGTCCCGCCGGGCGACACGTCCTCGGGCGGCGCGCCCCCGAGCGCCTGGCCTGCGAGCGTGCCGACCATGCCGGGGGTGCGGGGCGCGGCGATGCGCGCGGCGATGCCGTCGAGCGCCTGCTGCGCCACGGTGCGCCCGAAGCGCGAGAGCCACGCCGCCGGCATCGGGTCGTCGTTCTCGATGGTCACCACCGCGACCCCGTCGCCGATCGCCGCGCCCCCGGTGGCGCCCGAGAGCACCATCTCGAAGGTCTCCGGGTCCTCGTCGTGGTTGTCGTTGAGGACGTAGAACTGCACCGTCTTCGAGGTCTCGCCCGGCTGGAACAGCAGCGACGTCCGCTTGTTCGCGACGAAGTCCTCGCCGTAGCGCGCCGAGACCGGGTCTGAGTGGCGGTAGCCGATCGCCACCGACACCGGCCGCGCCGGGGCGGGCGAGAGCGTCACCGGGAACCGCACCAGCCCCGCATCCTCCTGCACCGTCATGTCGGCGATGGAGAAGGACGGCGCGGCCCCGTCATTGTCCGCGACCGCGACCGAGGCCGCGTTCGCGGGCGCCGCCGCCACCGTGTAGCCGGACCCTGAGCCGAGGGTCGCCGTCACCGCGCCGTCGGACTCCTCCGCGCCGTCGTCCACCGTGGCGACGCTGAACACCGCCTCGGTCTCACCCTTCTTGATGACCACGGTCTCGTCGCCCTCGTCGCCGGCGGCCACGAGGTCGCTCCCGGCCTTCTCCGAGACGGTGAGCTTCACCGTCAGGTCCGCGGTCGGCGCGCGGGATGCCGTCAGCGTGAACGCAGCCGCCGTGCCTTCGCTCACCGAGGCCGCCTTCGCCGCGATGGAGACCACCGGCGGCGGCTCGGCGATGGAGAACACGCCCGTGGCGACCCCCTTCACCGCCCCGCCGCCCATGCCCGTCGCCACGAGCGCGCCGAGCGCCACCGTCACGTCCTCGCCCTCGCCCTCGTCCGTGCTGTCGGCCGTGGCCTCCAGCCACAGCGTCGCCACGCCCCCCGACGGGCCGGTGAAGGTCAGCGTCGGCGGCTTCGTGGCATCGGTGCTGTCGAGGTCCGCATACGTCACCCCGTCGGGCAGCGTCTCCGGCGCCGCGAGCGTGTAGTCGGCGCCGAGCGTCGCCTTCCCGCCGAACACCAGCGGCACCGCGAGCGACTCGCCCGCCACCAGCGCGCGGCCGAGGTCCACCACGAGCGCCGTCTCGCCGCCCTCCACGACCTCGCCCCCCGCCGCCAGCAGCACCACCGTCGCGTCGTCGTCCGCCACCGCCACGGTCGCGTCGTCGTCCGCCACCGCCACCGTCGCGGCGGCGCCGTCGTCGGTCTCCTCGCCCCCGACCGCGACGACCGTCGCCGTCACCGACCCGTCCGGCTCGTCAACCTCATCGCCCGTCGTGGCGACCGAGACGGAAGCCTTCGTCTTGCCCGCCTCGACCGTCACCGTGCGGGCGCCGAGGACGGCGTCCGCCGCAATGTCGCCCGTGCGTTCGATGCGGAGCTTCACCGCCAGGTCCGCCGCCGGGGCGGGGCTCGCCGTCACCGTGAACGCGGCCGCCGTCCCCTCCGTCACCGCGCTCCCCGCCGTCAGCGCGACCGCGGTCGCCGCGGGCGCCGCCCGGCAGCTCTGAAGCCGGTCGAGCTCGGCGTAGGCCGCCTCCCAGCCCGCGGTGTGCCCCTTCGCGCCGCACCACGCCCCGGAGCTCCCGAACAGCCCGTCCGTCACGTTCCGCCGCGCCATCGCGCAGACGCCGCTCCGGGTCAGCGTGTCGGTCCCCTCGAACGTCGCCTTGACCCGCGCGCGCACCTTCCCGACGCCGCTCGTCAGGGGCTTGCCCCTGATCGGGCTCCAGTGATTGCCCGAGGACGGCGCGGTGCAGGCGGACGGCGTCGTCGTCGCGGTCGTGGTCCCGCCCCGGCAGCTCTCGAGCACGGCCAGCTCGGCCCGGGTATCCCGCCACATCGCACTCGGACCCAGCTCCCACTTCGGGCCGGTCATCGTCGCCCGCACGTCGGCCCAGGTCAGCGTGTCGGTCCCCTCCAGCGTCTTCGCCGCCCGGGCCGCGAGCGCACGCACGGTCCCGGTCGGCGTGCGCGACACCTTCGCCTTGAGCTTCTCCAGCAACGCCGTGTTCGTCGACGCGCAGGACAGTGTCGCCTGCGCCGTCGTACCCCCGCCTTCCGCCTCGTCGCCCTCGGACGAGGCCGTCTCGCCCTCCGCCGGGCGCACGCCGTCCTTCAGCGTCACCGTGCCGAGCGACGAGATCGACGTCCCGCCGTCGTCGGTCAGGCCGAGCACCACCGTCTCGTCGCTCTCGTCCGCCGTGTCGGCAAGCGTCTTGAGCTTGAACGAGAACGACCCGTTCGTGGGGCGGAACAGGTTGTTCGCCCCGCGCAGCGTGTCCGCGCTGTCCAGCAACTGGAAATCATCGCCCGTGGTCGTGCCCCCGGTGTCGCGCACCGCCGTCCCGCCGAACGACAGCAGCACGCCGCCGTAATGGTTCGCGTCGATGCCCGAGACCGTGTACGTCACCGTCTCGCCCTCGTACATCGTCCCCGGCGCCGGCGCGATGACTACC
>CAZSPS010000197.1:0-2990 GCA_964608875.1 uncultured Ectothiorhodospiraceae bacterium | reverse complement strand
GTGATTTGCAGCAGCGTCCAGCCGACATAGAGAAACACCATCCAGAATGCGAAGTGGAGCCAGCCCACGTCTTCCGGTGGCAGGAAGATCCGGTAGATGCCGAGGAGCATGATGGGCATGGACACCAGCAGCCAGAACCTTCGGCGCCAGCCGGAGGGGCCGTAGCGGTCGGTCAGGGCGCCCACAACGGGATCGGTGAGCACGTCGAATATCTTGGTGATGCCGAACGCGGCCCCCACCACCACCAGACCCAGCCCCATTTCGCCGGCATAGAAGGCGGGGATGTAGAGAACCAACGGCAGGAGAAAGGTCGCCATAGGGATTTCCAGCGACACGAAGGCGGCGAGCCGCGGCGCTGATAGGGGTTGGTCGGTGGTTGGCATCCGTGCTATTCCGCTATTCCGCTATTCCGCTTGGCTTCGATCGGGCTTGGCCTTGCAACCGCGCCCGCTCCAAAAGACTGCCGAGGGCGGCTATGCCGACTACGGGCGCGGGCCCCTAGCTGACCAAAGCCATTGTACCGGCTTCCTCGGGCAGGTGCGCCCGGCCCGTCACTGGACCGCGACCTCGTTGGAGGGTTCGCTCCAGGGGCCGGCCTGGCCGTCGGAGTCCACCGAGCGGACCCGGATTGAGTACGCCCCCGGCTCAAGGCCCGACCAGCGGAAGTCCGTGCGCGCCGTGGCAGCCAGCGAGCGGCCCTCGACGGGCGCCCCGCCGAGCAGCAGCTCCACCCCGTAACGCGCCCCTTCCACCGCGCTCCACTCGCCCCGCACCCGGCGGTGGCCCGCTCCCTCCGCCGTCACCGACGAAGGCGGCGCCAGCAGCGACGGCAGGGGAACGAGCTCCCGCGGCAGCCCCCCCCCCCCGACAGGTTCGACAGCCGGCCCATGGGGCTCGACAGCAGGCCCATCACGGCAAGGTCCCCGTCCGACGCCACCCGCAGCCGCCACTTGCCCACGCCGTCGCCCAATGCCCCGGAGGCGATGGCGTCCGACTCCCCCGACTCCAGCTCGGTGGCGGTCAGCTCTACCGCCGCCCCGGCCGGAACCCGAACCTCGACCGGGCCGCCGGGCCGCACCCCGCGGTCGTCCGCGCCCGTGACCGACGCGACCGCATCCTCCCGGCCCCGGTTCGCCAGCCGCAGGATGCTGACCTGGCGGTCGTTGCTCCCCGGATTGAAGGCCGGCACCCGGTGGACGCCGCCCGCCGACGGCACCGCCGCCTGCATGGCCGTCAGGAAGCCGTCCCGGTGGCGCACGTAGGCACCCGCCTCGAAGTCGATGCCCAGGCTCGACAGCTCAAGCCGCCACGCGCCGGTGCCGGAACCCGTCCGGCCGGTCAGGCCCTTGCCGCGGCTGCCGAGCTCCAGGTCGTCGGAGTTGAGCTGCTTCGCCTCCCCCGCCTCCAGCCGCAGTCTCAAGGGGGCGTACCGAAAGTCGCTGTCGTCGGACGCCCGGATGGTCACCGTGCCGGCGCGGCGCGAGCGGTTGATGACCCGCACAAAGCCCTGCCGCCCGTGCGGGTCCGAGGCCGCCGGGAACAAGGGCACGTGCCGCACGCCGTCCGCGTCCGCAGCCACCGTCCCCGACAGGTTCGAGAGCTGGCCCCCGGGGCTCGACAGCAGGCCCATCGCCATCAGCGGCGCCGCCGACGCGACCGACAGCCGCCACTTGCCCGCCCCGTCGCCGAGGCCCGCCTGGGGCGCCCCGCAGGCCAGCCCCCGGCCGAACTCCAGCGCCGCCGCGTCAACCTCGCAGGCGCTTCCCGCCGGCAGGGTCAGCAGGATCGGCTCCCCAGGCGAGGCGCCCGAGTCGTCCACGCCCGCCACCGTGGCCGTCGCCTCCTGATCCGTCGGGTTCACCAGCCGCAGGCGGCTCACTTGGTTCGTGTTGCTGGCCGGGTTGAAGGCGGGCAGCCGCAAGGCGCCGTCCGCGTCCCGCGCCGCCGTCGCATCCATCGCCGCCAGGAAGCCGTCCGGGCCGCGCAGGTAGGCCAGCGCCTCCACGTCCAGCTCGCCGCCGCCGAACTCCAGCCGCCAGCCGCCCGTGCCGGGGCCGGTGCCGCCGGACAGGCTCTTGGCCGCGTTGCCGCCCTCCAGGTCGCGCGAGTTGAAGTGGACGGCGGCGTGGGCCTCCATCGACAGGGTGAGCGGCTCGTGCTCCACGCCTGCATCGTCGGTCGCCCTCACCGTCACCTCGCCCGCCACGCCCGAATGGTTGACCACCCGCACGAACCCCCGCAGCGACGGGTGCGAGGCCGGCGGCAGCAGCCAAGCCGCCTCCGGCTCCGTCACCGTCACCGCGAACCGCTGCGAGATCGAGCGGCGGCTCTGGTCCGTGGCGATGACTCGAATCTCCGCGTCGCCGGGCACCAGCCCGCGGACGGTCAGCGCCTCGCCCTCCACGGAGACCGATGCCACCGACGGGTCCGACGAGGTCGCGGTGAGGGCCAAGTCCTGCCCGGCCGGGCTGACGAACGCGCCTGACAGGTCCACCGCCAGCACCGACCCCGAGGTCAGCATGCGGGCGCCCAGCTCGCGCGCCACCTCCGGGCGCCGATCCTCGACCTCGCCACCACCGCCGCCACCGCCACCGCCGCTGGGGGAATCGTTGTCCCTGACCGTCACCGACGCGACCGCGTCCGCGTCGTGGGGCGAATAGCCGCTGCCGCTTAGGACCGTCACGAGAATGGCGCCGTTGGACTCGTCCACGCCGTCGTCCACCGTGCGCACGGTGAAGGCCGCCGTGCCGTCCGTGCCCATCGCCACCCTGCGGGCGCCGGTCTGGCCGCTGGCCGCGAAGCGGCCGGTTTCGGCGACGCTGACGTTCACCGTGATGCCGCCCGATGGCGCCGGGCGGGCCCTCAGGGTGAAGCCCGCCGTGCCGCCCTCGGTCACCGCACCGCCCCCGGCAACGCTCACCACCGGCGTGTCCGGCGGCGGGTCGTCGTTGTCCGTGATCGTCAGCGTGTGGACGCTCCGCGAACCCACC
>CAZSPS010000196.1:0-1616 GCA_964608875.1 uncultured Ectothiorhodospiraceae bacterium | reverse complement strand
GAGCCCGCGCCGGAGCAGGCGCCGGTCCAGCCGCCGAACAGGTGCTTCGCGTCGGCGGTGGCGGTCAGCGTCACTGCGGTGCCGCTAGCGAGGGTCTCCGAACAGTCCGTCCGCTGCCCGGCGCCGCAGTCGATCACGGTGCTCTTGGCGTCGCCGCTGCCGGTGGTGCCGGTGACGTGGCCGTTGGCGGGCCTTGCCACCGTCAGCGTCGGGTCCGCGTCCACGATGCTGACCGTCGTGCCCGCGACCGCGATCGGGCCGCCGTCGGTGGCGGTGCCCGTCACCTCCACGGTTTCCGGCCCCTCGCGCCTGCCGTCCGCCACCGGCGTCAGGGTGAACGAGCCGTCGGCGCTGCGCCCGCCGCCCGCGATGGCTATCGTGAAGTCCTTGACCGCCGCGAAGTCGTCGCCGGCGGTGGCGGTGCCGGACCCCACCGACACGGTCACCGTCTTCGCCGCCTTCGTCACCGTCGTGCCGGTGAGCCGGGCCGTGACCGTGACCTTCGCCGCGCCGCCGTCCTCGGCGACGCTGGCCGGGGCCGCCTCCAGAATCACCTTGGGGCGCCACTCGACCGCCGCCCAGGCCGTCGCCTCGCGGGTGCGGCCGTCCAGCGCGTGGCTTGCCCGGAAGCCGAACGTCCGCACGCCGGGCGCCGACGAGGAGGCCGCGCGCGTCACCGCCGTGCCGTCGGCCAGCGCGATGCCCTTCTCCAGCACCGTCACCGTGCCCTCGCCGTCGCGCTCGAGCCACGCCCCGGTGAGCGCGCCGCCGCCCGCCACGTCCGCCGAGGCGGTCAGCGTCACCGCCGCCGCGGCGTTGCCGTCGGCGATCCCCGGCTTCGGGACGTCGGCGCCCAGCGACACCTTGGGCAGGGTGTTCTCCGCCGCCGTCGCGGACCACCCGCCGGTTCCCTCGTCGCTGCTGGCGCGCACCCGCACCTCGTGGGCCGTGCCCGGGTCCAGGCCGTCGAGCGTGGCCGAGGTCCCGGTTCCGGCGTGCTTCGCGTCCGTCCAGTCCGCCTCGCCGGACGCCCGGTGGTGCAGGTCGTAGCCGGTGACCGCCGGCCCCGCGTTGTCCGGCGCCGTCCACGAGACGGCGAGCGTCGCGGCGGTCGGCGTCAGCGCCGGCGCGTCCGGCGCCGCCGGCGGCTCGGCCACGTCGGTGACGTCGACGGCGACCGCGATGGAGGCGTCCACCGCCGCGTCCGCCTTGCCGGAGGCGTCCTTGCCGTCGCTGACGCCCACCGTGACCGCGTAGCGGTTCACCGCGCCCTCGAAGTCGAGGGCCGTGCCGGTCCCCACCCTGAGCTGCCCGCTCGACGCGTCGACCGCGAACAGCGCCGCGTGCGTGCCGCCGAGCGTGTAGGCCAGCGCGTCCCTCTCCGGATCGGTCGCCGTCACCGGCGCGCCCACCGCCGCGCCGACCGCCGCGTTCTCCGCCACCGTCCGGGTCGCGGACGCGCCGGCGTCGAACGCCGGCCTGCCGTTGCCGCCCTCGTCGTCGTCGATGGTCACCGTCAGCGAGGCGGGCGCCTTCAGGCGCACCCCGTCCGGCAGCGTCCCGAACCCGAGCGTCACCTTCTCGTCGTCCTCGTTCGCGTCCTGCAGCGCCGCGAA
>CAZSPS010000195.1:0-2241 GCA_964608875.1 uncultured Ectothiorhodospiraceae bacterium | reverse complement strand
TTCCTGCGCCTCGCGCCCGAGCTCGGGCGTCTGGAGGGCACGGTGGTGTCGCGGGTGGCGGGGGCGCTCGACCTCTACCTCACGGTGCACGGGCACGACCGCTACACCACCACCCTCTCCCTCACCTACCGCTTCGAGCGCGAGGGCCTGCAGCCGAACGCGTGCATCGCGGTGTACCACGACGTGCGGGCGGCCGAGCTGACCGGCTACAGCCGGCGCCGGCAGTGGCGTGCGCAGCACGGGCCGCTCCACCGGCGGATGCCGGACCTCGACCGCAAGTGGCAGCTCAACCGCTTCCTGCAGCGGTGGCTCGGGTTCTGCCACCGCCAGGGCCACCTCTTCCTGCGGGTGACGGCCCGCCCCGTGGAGCTGCCGCCGGACCCGGGGGCCGGCGCCGAACGGGAGCTGCCGGCCGGCGGCGCGTTGCGTTGAGACCGGCGGCGTAAGGCGAAGGCGTACCGGCGGCCTCGCCTCCCCCGGCCGCGCGGCCGCGGGCGCGGGCGCCGGAGCCGCCCGCTCCGGGCGGGGGTTCGTATAATCCCGGCGTACCCCGGCGCCGGCGCCCGTCATGTTCCAGCCCCTGCTTCGATCCATACGGGACAGCGCCCGCGACCTGGCGCCGATCCTGCTCGTGATCGCCGCGTTCCAGGGGCTGGTGCTGCGCCAGCCGTTCCCCGACTTCCTGGAGCTCGCCCTGGGCGGCGTGTTCGTGGTGGTGGGCCTCGCCCTCTTCGTGCAGGGGCTGGAGACGGGCCTGTTCCCCATCGGCGCCATCCTCGCGGACGGGCTGGCCGCCCGCGGGAGCCTCGCCTGGCTGCTGGCGTTCGCGTTCGGACTCGGTTTCGGCACCACGGTGGCCGAGCCCGCCCTCATCGCGGTGACCGACGAAGCGGCGCGGGTGGCGGCAGCCGAGGGCCTGCTCGGCCCCGATCCGGCGGGGGAGGAGGAGGGGCGCTATGCCTTCGGGCTGCGCATGTCGGTCGCCCTCGCCGTCGGCTTCGCGGGGGTCGTCGGCGTGTACCGGATCCTCCGCGGCTGGCCCATCCACTACCTCATCATCGGCGGCTACGCGGGCGTCGTCGTCCTCACCTGGTTCGCACCGCCCGAGATCGTCGGCATCGCCTACGATTCGGGCGGGGTGACCACGTCCACGGTCACCGTGCCCCTCATCACCGCGCTCGGCATCGGCCTCGCCTCCAGCATCCGCGGGCGCAATCCGGTCACCGACGGCTTCGGGCTCATCGCCTTCGCCTCCATCACCCCGATCGCCGCGGTCATGCTCTACGGGATGCTGCGGTGATCGCCATCGCGCTCGAAACGGCGGGCCTGCTGCTCGAGGTGGCCGCGGACGTGGCCCCCATCATGGTCGTGCTCTTCGCCTTCCAGTGGCTGGTGGTGCGCCGGCCGGTGCCGAACCCGCGCGCGGTGGTGGTCGGGCTCGTCTACGTCACGGTCGGCCTCGGGCTGTTCCTGCTGGGGCTCGAGAAGGCGCTGTTCCCGCTCGGCCGGAGCATGGCGAGCCAGCTCGCGGACCCCGCCTTCACCGGGGCGGCGGCCGCCGGCGGCGAGGCGGCGTGGACGCGCTACGCCTGGGTGTACCTGTTCGCCGCCGCCATCGGCTTCTCCACCACCATCGCCGAGCCCTCCCTGCTCGCGGTGTCGCTCAAGGCCAACGAGGTCTCGGGCGGCGCCATCGGGGTGCAGGGGCTGCGGGTGGCGGTCGCGGTCGGGGTCTCGGTGGGGGTGGCCATCGGCACGGTGCGCATCGTCACCGGCACGCCGCTCCACTACTACATCGCCGCGGGGTATGCGCTGGTGCTGCTCCTGACCCTGGTCGCGCCGCGCATGATCGTCGCGCTCGCCTACGACTCGGGCGGGGTCACCACCTCCACCGTGACCGTTCCCATCGTGACCGCCCTCGGCCTCGGGCTCGCCACCTCGGTGCCGGGGCGGAGCGCGGCGCTCGACGGTTTCGGGCTCATCGCCTTCGCCAACCTGTTCGCCATCGTGGCGGTGCTCGTCTACGCCTGGCTCTCGCGCTTGCGGGGGGCGGGCGCGGACCCGCGGCACCGCACGGAACGGTAACCCTTTGAGGACTCATCGCCATGCACTTCAAGCTCATCGTCGCCCTCGTGGACGACACGCACACCGAATCCATCATGCAGGCGGCCCGCGAGAACGGCGCCATGGGGGCCACCGTCATCAGCCGCGCGCGCGGGGAGGGGGTGAAGGTCCAGAAGA
>CAZSPS010000194.1:0-13193 GCA_964608875.1 uncultured Ectothiorhodospiraceae bacterium | reverse complement strand
CGGTGCTCGGTCCGGTACTCGGCCTCGAAGCCGCCGCCCTCGCGGTCGAGCTCCGGCGCCAGCGTCTCCTCCATGACGTAGCGGCCGTGCTCCTCCAGGGCTTCGGCGACCGCGGGCGAGCCGGAGACGACGGCGAGCCGGATGCGGTCCGAGACCTCGAGCCCCGCCTGCTTGCGCGCCTCCTGCACGGTGCGCACCACCTCGCGCGCCAGGCCCTCGCGTCGCAGCGGCTCGTCGATGCGGGTGTCGAGGCCGACCAGGAAGCCGCCGCCCTCGGCGCACGCGTAGCCCTCGGCGGAGGTGCTCTCGACCAGCAGGTCCTCCGCTTCCAGATGCACCACGGCCGGCGCCTCTTGCCCGCCCGCTCGCGCCCCGGTGCCCGCATCCAGCGCCAGCTCGCAGCCCTCGCCGCCGGCGGCGGCGCGTGCGATGTCCCGCCGCACCGCCTCCGGCGCCTCCTCCAGCGCCTTGCGGATGGCCGGCACCAGCTTCCCGTAGCGCTTGCCGACCCGCGGCAGGTTGGGCCGGATGCGGTAGCCGACGAGGGCCGCGTCCGCGTCCGTCAGCACTTCCAGGCGCTTGACGTTGAGCTCCTCCAGCACGTGCGGCTCGAGCCGCGCCAGCGCCGCCGCCGCGCGCGCGTCCGGGGTGTGCACGAGCAGGCGCGGCAGGGGCTGGCGCACCCGCACCCGCGAGGCGTTGCGCGCGCCGCGCCCGAGCGCCACCACCTGCTGCACGGCGTCGAAGTCCGCGACCAGCGCGTCGTCGCGCAGCGCCGCGTCCGCCTCCGGCCAGCGCGCGGCGTGCACGCTCTCGGGCGCCTCCGGGCGCACCGAGCGCACCAGGTTCGCGTACACGGCCTCGGCCGTGAACGGCATGAAGGGCGCGGTCATGCGGTTCGCCGCGTCGAGGCATTCGTACAGGGTGAGGTAGGCGGAGCGCTTGTCCTCCCCGGCCGCCGCCTTCCAGAAGCGCCGCCGGTTGCGCCGCACGTACCAGTTGCTGAGCTGGTCCACGAAGGACTCGATGGCCTGCCCCGCGCCCTGGGCGTCGTAGGCGTCGAGGCGCGCCGTCACCGTCTCGACGGTGCGCTGCAGCAGGGCGAGGATCCAGCGGTCGATCTCCGGCCGGCGCGCGGCCGGCACTTGGTCTCCCGCCGTCGGGTCCACCCCGTCCACGCGCGCGTACAGCACGAAGAAGGCGTAGGTGTTCCACCAGGTGTTGAGGAAGGTCTGCGCGACCTCGCGCACCAGGTCGACCGAGATGCGCTTCTGCGCGCCGGGGGCGATGCGGGCCGCGAGGTACCAGCGAAGCGGGTCCGCGCCCACCTGGTCGAACACGTCCCACGGGTCGACCACGTTGCCGACCGACTTCGACATCTTCTTGCCGTCCCGGTCGACGATGTGCCCCAGGCAGATGCAGTTGCGGAAGGCGACCCCGTCCGAGACCAGGGTGGCGATGGCGTGCAGGGTGTAGAACCATCCGCGGGTCTGGTCCACCGCCTCGCAGATGTAGTCGGCCGGGAAGCGTTGCTCGAAGCGCTCCTCGTTCTCGAACGGCCAGTGCCACTGGGCGTAGGACATCGCGCCCGAATCGAACCAGCAGTCGATGACCTCGGGCACGCGCCGGTAGGTGCGGCCGTTGTCCGGGTGGACGAACTCGATCGCGTCCACCGACGGGCGGTGCAGGTCCACCCCGTCGAGCGCGCGCCCGCACAGGCGTTCGAGCTCCGCGCGCGAGCCGATGCACACGAAATCCCCCTCGCCGTCGCTCCACACCGGCAGCGGGGTGCCCCAGAAGCGCTCGCGCGAGAGCGCCCAGTCCACGTTGTGCTCGAGCCAGTTGCCGAAGCGCCCGTCGCGCACGTGGTGCGGCACCCAGTTGATGGTGCGGTTCAGCTCCACCAGCCGGTCGCGCCGGGCGGTGGTGCGGATGTACCAGGCGTCCTTGGCGTAGTAGATGAGGGGGTCGCCGGTGCGCCAGCCGTGCGGGTAGTTGTGCAGGTGGGTCTCGGCCCGGAACAGCCGGCCGCGCTCGCGCAGGAGGTCGATGAGGATGGGGTCGGCGTCCTTGAAGAAGCGGCCCGCGACCGGCGCCACCGCCGGCAGGAAGCGGCCGTCGAGCCCGACCCCGTGCAGCACCGGCAGCCCGTGCTCCATGCCGAGCCTGAGGTCGTCCGCGCCGTAGGCGGGCGCGGCGTGCACCACCCCGGTGCCGTCGTCGGTGGTGACGAAGTCCGCGCTGCGCACCCGGTGGGCGGCTGCGGCCGCCTCCGGCCCCGGGTCGAGGAAGTCGAACGGCGGCTCATAGCGAAGGCCCGCGAGGTCGCGGCCCTTGACGGTGGGCCCGGTGCGCGCGCGCGCCGCCGCTTCGGGGCCGAGCACCGCCTCCACGCGCGCGGCGGCCAGGATCAGCGTCTCGCCGTCCACCTCCACGCGCGCGTAGTCCACGTCCGGGTGCACCGCGAGCGCGAGGTTCGAGGGCAGGGTCCAGGGGGTGGTGGTCCAGACCAGGAACGAGGCGCCGCTCCCGCCGCCGTCACCGCCTCCGCCCTCGTCGCCGGCGATCGGGAAGCGCACGTACACCGACGGGTCCTCGACCTCGCGGTAGCCGAGCGACACCTCGTGCGAGGACAGGGTGGCCCCGATGCGCGGGTCGTAGGGCACCACCTTGTACCCGCGGTACAGGAGCCCCTGGTCCCAGATGACCTTCAGCAGGTGCCAGACCGACTCGATGTAGGCGTCGTCGAGCGTGTAGTAGGCGTCCTTCATGTCCACCCAGAAGCCCATGCGCTCCGTCATGCGCTCCCAGTCGCCGATGTAGCGCATGACCGACTCGCGGCAGCGCCGGGTGAACTCCTCGATGCCCACCTCGCGCTCGATGCGGGACTTGTCGAAGATGCCGAGCTCCTTCTCGATCTCGTGCTCGACCGGCAGGCCGTGCGTGTCCCAGCCGGCGCGGCGCGGGCAGTGGTAGCCGCGCATGGCCTTGTAGCGGGGGAAGAGGTCCTTGAAGGTGCGGGCGAGCACGTGGTGCAGCCCCGGCCTGCCGTTGGCGGTCGGCGGCCCCTCGTTCCAGACGAAGAGCGGGCGCTCTTCGGCGGCCTGCTCGCGCTGGCAGCGCTCGAACACCCCGTCGGCGCGCCACCATTGGAGGATCTCCTCCTCGATGCGCACCCCGTCGTAGCGGCTGTCGACTTCCCGGAACTTCACGATGCCTTGCCTGCCCCCTGCCGCGGCGTTCAGGCGCGCGCGAACGCGAGCAGCTCGAGCGCCCCTTCGTAGGTCATGAGCGCCCCCACCCAGACGATGATCGCGACCCCCACCCATGCCACCCAGCGGTGGCGTTGCAGCAGCCGGCTCACCAGCGTCGCCGCGAAGCCCATGCACACGACCGACAGGATAAGCCCGAACGCCAGGATCACCGGGTGCTCGCGCGCGACCGCCGCCACCCCCAGCACGTTGTCGAGCGACATCGAGACGTCGGCGATCACGATCTGCATCATCGCTTGGCCCACGGTCTTGTCTTGCCGCGCCTTTCCGCCCCGCCCGGCCTCGCCGTGGGGGCCGGTGGTGGGATGCGAGGCCGTGGGGCGGAGGTCGTCCGCGAGCTTCCAGGCGATCCAAAGCAGCAGCAGCCCGCCCACCAGCAGCAGGCCGGGGACCTTGAGCAGCTGCACCACGACCAGCGCGAACGCGATGCGCAGCACGGCCGCGAGCGCGACCCCGGCCACGATGACGCGGCGGCGCTGGTGCTCGGGCAGGCCCGCGGCGGCGAGCGCCACGATGACCGCGTTGTCGCCCGCGAGCACCAGGTCGATGAACACGACCTGGACGAAGGCGCTCACTTCGGCGGCGGGGAACATGCGTCCTGCGGGGAGTCGTTGCGCGGGTGGCGGGCAGGCGGGCGGACGGCGCGTCCGCGAAGCCGCGCATGGTACCGGAAAACGGCCCGCTTCGGCGCGGGTATCATTCGCCGCCGTCCGTGCGGCGACGAGGCTCCCGACGTGAGCGAGACGACACCCCGCCCGACCCCGGTGCGGCCCGCCCACCGCTTCGACGAACGCTCGCTCGCGCGCTACCTGGGCGGCCGGCTGCCCGGCTTCCCCGCGCGCGGCGCGGCGGCGGGGCGGCTCGACGTGCGCCAGTTCGAGGGCGGGCAGAGCAACCCCACCTTCCTGCTCGCGGCCGGCGGGCGCGAGTACGTGCTGCGCAAGCAGCCCCCCGGCGAGCTGCTGCCGTCCGCCCACCAAGTGGACCGCGAATACCGGGTGATGGAGGCGCTGTGGGAAACGCCCGTGCCCGTGCCGCGGATGTTCCTGCTGTGCGAGGACCCGGAGGTCATCGGGGTCAAGTTCTACGTGATGGAGAAGGTGGAGGGGCGCGTGTACGCGAACCCGCTCATGCCGGGCGCCTCCGCGCGCGAGCGCGCCGCCGTCTACCGCAGCCTGGTGGACGTGCTCGCGGCCCTGCACGCGGTGGCGCCGGCGGCCGTCGGGCTCGACTCGTTCGGGCGGCCGGGCAACTACTACGAGCGCCAGATCGCGCGCTGGAGCAAGCAGTACGTGGCGTCGCGCACCGAGGACATCCCGGAGATGGACGCGCTCATGGAGTGGCTCCCCCGGCACATTCCCGCGGCCGAAGAGACGGTGGTGGTGCACGGCGACTACCGCCTCGGCAACGCCGTCGTGCACCCGCGCGAGCCGCGCATCGCGGCCGTGCTCGACTGGGAGCTCTCGACCCTGGGCCACCCGCTCGCCGACCTCGGCTACGTGTGCCAGACGTACTACGCGGACGAGGACGACCAGCACGGGCTGAACCGCCCCAACCTCGGCGAGCTCGGCATCCCGACGGAGCGCGAGTTCGTGGCCCGCTACTGCGAGCGGGCGGGCATCGACGGCATCGAGGACTGGCGCTTCTACCTGGTCTACAACCTGTTCCGCAGCGCGGCCATCATCCAGGGGGTGTACCGGCGCGGGCTCGACGGCAACGCCAGCTCCGACACCGCGCTCGGCTTCGAGGGCTATTGCCGGGCGCGCGCGGCGCGCGCGTGGCGGCTCGCCGACACCGGGCGCTGACACGGGGCGCCGGCACGGGGCGCCGATACGGGTAGACAACGGCGGGCGGGGCGTGCTAGCGTTGCCTCGCGCCGGCGGTGGAGGCCCCATCCGGGGCTCGCCGCGCACTCCCCGCGAACCTTTTCCACTGCGCTGCGGCAAGGCATGACGACAGCACGGCGGGCTTCCGGCCCGGCTCCGTCTCCGATGGTCCCGTTGCCCGCGGTGGGCTTCCCGCCCTCCGGGGGGTCTTCCCTTCCCTTCCTTTCCAACTGGATGACGCGTTCCACGACATGAACCTGACCGAACTCAAACGAAAGCCGCTCCCCGGCCTGCTCGACCTCGGGCAGTCGATGGGGATCGAAGGCCTCGGGCGCCTGCGCAAGCAGGACATGATCTTCGCCCTGCTCAAGGCGCGGGCGAAGCGGGGCGAAGACATCGAAGGCGACGGGGTCCTCGAGATCCTCCAGGACGGCTTCGGCTTCCTGCGCTTCGCGGACAGCTCCTACCTCGCCGGGCCGGACGACATCTACGTCTCGCCGAGCCAGATCCGGCGCTTCGGGCTGCGCACCGGCGACACGGTGTCGGGCAAGATCCGACCGCCCAAGGACGGGGAGCGCTACTTCGCGCTGCTCAAGGTGGACCAGCTCAACCTCGACCGGCCGGAGAACGCGAAGAACAAGATCCTGTTCGAGAACCTGACCCCCCTGTTCCCGCAGTCGCGCTTCACCCTGGAGCAGGGCACCGGCAGCACCGAGGACTTGACGGCGCGGGTCATCGACCTCGCCGCCCCCATCGGCAAGGGCCAGCGCGGGCTCATCGTGTCGCCCCCGAAGGCGGGCAAGACGATGCTGCTGCAGAACGTCGCGCAGAGCCTCTCGCGCAACTACCCCGAGGTCTACCTCATCGTGCTGCTCATCGACGAGCGCCCGGAGGAGGTGACGGAGATGCAGCGCTCGGTGCGCGGCGAGGTGGTGTCGAGCACGTTCGACGAGCCCGCCACCCGCCACGTGCAGGTGGCCGAGATGGTGATCGAGAAGGCGAAGCGGCTGGTCGAGCACAAGCGCGACGTGGTGATCCTGCTCGACTCCATCACCCGCCTCGCGCGCGCCTACAACACCGTGGTGCCGTCCTCGGGCAAGGTGCTCACCGGCGGCGTGGACGCGAACGCCCTGCAGCGCCCCAAGCGTTTCTTCGGCTCGGCGCGCAACATCGAGGAGGGCGGCAGCCTCACGATCATGTCCACCGCCCTCATCGACACCGGCTCGCGCATGGACGAGGTCATCTACGAAGAGTTCAAGGGCACGGGCAACAACGAGATCCACCTCGAACGCAAGCTGCAGGAGAAGCGCATCTTCCCCGCCATCAACTTCAACCGCTCCGGCACCCGCCGCGAGGAGTACCTGACCCGCCCGGAGGAGCTGCAGAAGATGTGGATCCTGCGCAAGCTGCTGCAGCCGATGGAGGAGATCGCGGCCATGGAGTTCCTCGTGGACCGCCTGAAGACCACCAAGACGAACCAGGAGTTCTTCGAGTCCATGCGGCGCTGAGCCGGGCGTCGGCGGCGCGCCGGCCCCGATCGCCGCGCGCGGTTGTAGCCCGGCTCGGGGGCGTGCGAGAATCGCGCGCACTCCACAGGGGCCCCATCATGGACGTCAGCCAGGCGCTCAAGGCATCGCTCGGTCTCGAGACGGTGCGCTACCGCCGGGGCCTCTCCCGGCCCGACCTCTTCCGCGAAGCGCTCGCCAACGATCGGGGGCGGGTCGAGGCCGGCGGCCCGGACGACGCGCGCAAGGCGTTCGCCACCCGCTTGGGGCTCGAGGGCCCGCTCGTGTTCCTCACCGATCCGGACTGCACCGGGCGCCCGGTGCAGGACACGTTCGCCGTGGCGTGGCCCGAGGTCGAGGACCGCATCTGGTGGAAGGACAGCTTGAAGCCCTTCGACCCCGACGCCTTCGAGCGGCTGCGCCGGCGGGTCGTGGAGCACCTGAACGCGGCCGGCGCCACCCTCTACGTGGAGGACGGGTGCGTCGGGGTGGACCCGGCATACGCCATCCCCTACCGCTTCGTCGGCGAGTTCGCGACGCACGCCCTCTTCGCCCGTAACATGTTCCCACGCGAGGCGCCCGGCATCGAGGAGCCCGAGGCCAGGCGCTGGACGATGCTCAACGTGCAGTCGTTCCGCTGCGAGCCCGAGCGCGACGGCACCCGCACCGAGCGCGCGGTGATCATCGACTTCCGCCACCGGCTGGTGCTGGTGGCGGGGCGGGCCGACTACTGCGGCATCGTCAAGAAGTCCATCTTCACGGTGATGAACTACCTGCTGCCGCTCGACGGTCACCTCCCCATGCACTGCTCGAGCAACATCGGGGCGGCGGACGACGCGGCCATCCTGTTCGGCCTCTCGGGCACGGGCAAGACCACGCTCTCGGCCGACCCGGCGCGCCGTCTCATCGGCGACGACGAGACCGGCTGGACGGAGGAGGGGCTCTCGAACTTCGAGGCCGGCTGCTACGCCAAGCTCATCGACCTCGACAAGGAGGCGGAGCCGATCATCGCCAACGCGCTCTCCATGCCGGGCACCATCGTCGAGAACGTGCCGCCGCTGCCGGGGCGCGCGTTCGAGGACACCGACCCCCAGGAGCTCGACCTCAGCGACGGCTCCATCACCGAGAACACCCGCTGCTCCTACCCGCTGTCGTGCAACCCGAACGTGGCCGAGGGCGCGCGCGGCGGGCACCCGTCCACCATCGTGCTGCTGACGGCGGATGCGTTCGGGGTGCTGCCGCCGGTGTCGGTCCTGGACGGGCGCGACGTGATGTACCACTTCGCGCAGGGCTTCACGTCCAAGCTCGCGGGCACGGAGGTCGGGCTGAAGCAGCCCGAGGCCACGTTCAGCTCGTGCTTCGGCGCGCCCTTCATGGCCCACCGCCCGAACGTCTACGCCGAGCTGCTGAAGAAGAAGATGGACCGCCACGAGGCGCGCTGCATCCTGCTCAACACCGGCTGGGCGGGCGGGCCGGCGGGCGAGGCCGACCGGATGCCCATCCGCGTCACGCGCGCCCTGCTCGACGCGGCCTTGCGCGGCGGCCTGCACGGCGCCGGCATGGAGTACGACACGCACCCGGTGTTCAACCTGAAGATCCCCCGGAGCTGCCCGGGGGTGGACGCGAAGGCGCTCGACCCGCGCGCCAGCTGGCGCGACGGGGCGGCCTACGACGCGGCGGCGGCGGAGCTCCGGGACCGGTTCCGGGAGAACTTCGAGCGCAACCGCTTCGCCGGCTTCGGGATCGAGGCGGTGATGTAGGCGATGTGGGTGACGTAGGGGTGTGTGAGACCGGCGCATGAACGTCCACGAGTACCAGGCGAAGGAGCTGCTGAAGGGCTACGGGGTGGCCGTGCCGCGCGGCGCGCCCGCCTTCGGGGTGGACGAGGCGGTGGCGGCGGCGCGCGCGCTCGGCGGCGGCGTGTGGGTGGTGAAGTCCCAGATCCACGCGGGCGGGCGCGGCGCGGGCCGGTTCGCGGACGACCCGGATGGCGCGGCCGGGGCGGACGGCGCGGGCGGGGTGCGGCTCGCCCGCTCCCCGGACGAGGTGGCCGCGCACGCGGGCGCGATGCTGGGCCGGGTGCTGGTGACGAAGCAGACCGGACCCGCGGGGCGCACGGTGCGCCGGCTCTACGTCGAGGAAGGCTGCGACATCGCGCGCGAGCTGTACCTCGGCCTGCTGGTGGACCGGGGCACGGGGCGGGTGGTGGCGATGGCGTCCACCGAAGGCGGCATGGACATCGAGCAGGTGGCGGCGCAGACGCCCGAGAAGATCGTCACCGTCGCCATCGACCCCGCGACCGGGTTCCAGCCCTTCCACGGCCGGCGCATCGCGTTCGGGCTCGGACTCTCCGGCGCCGCCGTGCGCGCCGCGGCGGACCTCGCGGCGGGGCTCTACCGCGCGTTCACCGAGCTCGACGCGAACGTGGTCGAGGTCAACCCGCTGGTGCTGACCGGCGGGGGCGAGGTGGTGGCGCTCGACGCCAAGATGAGCTTCGACGACAACGCGCTCTACCGCCACCCGGCGCTCGGCGAGCTGCGCGACGAGGACGAGGAAGACCCGGCGGAGCTCGAGGCCGGCCGCCACGAGCTCAACTACGTGGCGCTCGACGGCGAGATCGGCTGCATGGTGAACGGCGCCGGGCTCGCCATGGCCACCATGGACCTCATCAAGCTGCACGGCAGCGAGCCCGCGAACTTCCTCGACGTGGGCGGCAACGCCACCCGCGAGCGGGTGAGCGCGGCGTTCCGCATCATCCTCTCCGACCCCAAGGTGAAGGGGGTGCTGGTCAACATCTTCGGCGGCATCATGCGCTGCGACGTGGTGGCCGAAGGGGTGGTGGCCGCGGCGCGCGACGTGGAGCTGGCGGTGCCGCTGGTGGTGCGGCTCGAAGGCACGAACGTGGACGAGGGCCGGGCCATCCTGGCCGGCTCCGGCCTTCCCATCGTCTCCGGCGACGGGCTGGACGACGCCGCCCGCAAGGTGGTCGAGGCGGTGCGGCAGGGCCAGGGCAAGGGCAAGGGGGGGAACGGCTGATGGCGGTGCTGGTCGATGCCGGCACGCGGGTCGTCTGCCAGGGGTTCACGGGCGCGCAGGGCACCTTCCACTCCGAGCAGGCCATCGCCTACGGCACGCGCATGGTGGGCGGGGTCACCCCCGGCAAGGGCGGCAGCGAGCATCTGGGGCTCCCGGTCTTCGACACGGTGGCCGAAGCGGTGGCGCGCACCGGCGCCGACGCGAGCGTGCTCTACGTGCCGCCCGCGTTCGCGGCCGACGCCATCCTGGAGGCGGCGGCGGCCGGGGTGCCGCTCGTCATCTGCATCACCGAAGGCATCCCGGTGCTCGACATGGTGCGGGTCAAGCGCGCACTCGAGGGCTCCGGCACGCGGCTCATCGGCCCCAACTGCCCCGGGGTCATCACCCCTGGCGAGTGCAAGATCGGCATCATGCCGGGCCACATCCACCGGCGCGGCCGGGTGGGGGTGGTGTCGCGCTCGGGCACGCTCACCTACGAGGCGGTCGCCCAGACCACGGCCGCCGGGCTTGGCCAGTCCACCTGCATCGGCATCGGCGGCGACCCGGTTAAGGGCACCAGCTTCATCGACTGCCTGGAGATGTTCCTGGGCGACGACGAGACCGAGGCCATCGTCATGATCGGCGAGATCGGCGGCGGCGCGGAGGAGGAGGCGGCGGAGTTCGTGCGCCGCTCGAAGGTGAAGAAGCCGATGGCGGGCTTCATCGCCGGGGTCACCGCGCCGCCCGGACGCCGCATGGGGCACGCGGGCGCGATCGTCGCGGGCGGCAGCGGCAAGGCGGAAGACAAGATCGAGGCCATGGAGCGGGCCGGCATCCGGGTGGCCCGCTCGCCCGCGGCCCTCGGCGAAGCCGTGCTGGAAGCCCTGGCCGCCGCCTGATCCCCCGCCGCCGCTGGTTTATAGGGCTTATGTTTGTTCTAAGAATTTTCGAATACGATCTGCGATCCCTTCGCCCTTTTGAATCTTGCACTCCCAGATGACGAGGAACTTCCAACCTAACTTTTTAAGATCGGCTTGATGTTCAGCGTCGCGGGTGGCGTTTCGTGCCAGTTTCGGTAGCCAGTAGTCTTGGTTGGATTGTGGTCGGCGCGCTATCTTGCAGGCAGGGTCGGTGTGCTGATGCCAAAAGCAGCCGTGAACGAAAATTACCTTTCGCCGACTCGGGAAAACGAGGTCGGGTTTGCCAGGAAGATCTTTCCGGTGCAGTTGGTAGCGGTATCCCATGGCATGGGTAATCTGCCGCACTGTCATCTCCGGCTTCATACCCTTGGCCCGGATATTAGACATGATTTCGCGGCGACGCTCTAATGTTATGGTATCGACCATGCGAAAGATCTCTACAGTGAGACTGAATGTATCGTTAGCCCTTCAGATGGCAAGATCAAAGGGTAGATCGGAGATGTCCCGGAGCCGTTTGCCGTCTATCATGATATCCAACGTTTCTCTTTGTTTGGAGAGGTTGAGACTGTTGAGGGTTTCCTGCAATTCGGGCAGGGCGAAGTGATAGACGCAATCAATATCGCCCGTTCCAAGTGCGATTGACGCAATGCGGCTGGGCATCGGTTCCCCAGTAACAACGGCAATATGAGGAAGTTTGCCCTTGCGATTCCGTACCAAGTTCAATGCTTCGGATCGGGCGTTTTGTCCACGGTCGCTGCGCAGAGTCCACTTGCATGATACGCTGGCATGTAAAATGGGCTTGCTGTTGTTGATGCTGCGCAATGGTGTGTAGTGCGCCGGGGCGTCGTCGATCAGTACTTTCCCGGTATTGATGGCGCTATCTTTCTCGGGGAGCCGGATCACCACAACGTCAGGCTTGATGAGATAGTCGCTTCCGAGAACGGCAGCTAATTGCGGATTGTCTTTCGAAACGTTCGCAAGTTCGGACAAGTGCTCGTATTGATCGAATTGTTCAATGTTAGCTCCTTTCTTGATGTCCCAATGGCCAGGACGGAGATGAGAGAGATGGGGGAAAGTCCCCAGCAAATAATCCCTGCAGATTTCCTCGAAACGGGTTCCGGCCCTCTGAGCCACTGGCAATGTGTCGACCATTGTTATTGTCCCAGGATCGTTAAGGCGCTCAAATATCCCCCGAGCAATCGCGATACTCGGCTTGCTGCTTTTATCAGCATTGCTTGAAGTTCCATCCGTATCGACCACAAGTATGGAGTCCAGCAGGTCCAGATGGAACCTCCGGCGGATCTTGGAAAAGGAGAGTGTGTCGTTCATCAGGCGACCTTCATGACCCGTGCGGAACTGCGCACGGAGAGGCAGGAGTGAATACACTCCGCAACAGCGTGCGCTACAGGAGGAGGGAAGGCGTTACCGACCTGCCGGTAGGCAGTAGTCTTCCGGCCTGAGAACTTCCACTCGTCAGGGAAGCCTTGCAAACGAGCGACCATGGGAACGGTGAGGCGGGGCATACCGACAAAATCGCGGGCGGGCGGCTCATCGGCAATGCCCATTCCATCGACTCCCAAGGTGGCCCATGCCTTTCTTGCGCGGGTCGGCCCCAGATCAGGACCACCGTGTTTCAAGGAGCCACCAACAATAGTAGGGGCGATGTCGTCGGCTCGTTTCTTCCATTTTGCGGCACCTTTCCAACCTCGTTGTGCAATGAGATCGTAAAGAGCCTCACCAACTGTCTGAGGTCGGCAACTCGTGCCAACCGGCCAAGTGAAGTGATGGGCGATATCCTTTTGCAGAGCAACGATCACTACACGCGGCCGAAGCTGTGGTACCCCGAAATCGGAAGCGTTCAGGAGGCGCCAATCCGCACGGTAACCCATTTTCTCGAAACGGGCCTTGATTTGTTGACGGTAGTCTTCGAATACTGCGGCGAGTATTCCTCGGACATTTTCAATCATGACTGCGCGGGGGCGGATGATATCGATGATATCAAGAGCAACGGGGAACAAGTTTCGATCATCAAGGGCACCAAGCTGTTTCCCTGCAATCGAGAACGGAGGACAAGGGAGGCCACCTGCCAGCAATTCAATGCCTTTAAATGCTTTCGCATCATGTTTGGCAAATTCACGAATATCTTTTTCGAAGACCTGCCACTCAGGCCGATTAAGCCTCAGGGTGTTGCAGTAATCGCGCTCGATCTCGACCAGTCCGGCATGTCCGAATCCGGCTTGTTCCAAACCGAGCGCTTGTCCGCCCCCGCCAGCGCACAATTCCAATGAACTGACGGTGTTCCTGATCGTCATTGCTCTGCCTCCAATCCAGGAATTTCCTGGCACCCTCTGGAAGCCATACCCAACGAGACTTGATGCTCCGACAGCATGGCCGCTAGAAGCATGGCATCATCGTCGTCAGGCAGGGTTCAAGCGCTTTATCGCAGGAAAGACTGGCGTTGTCAACACCTGCGCCGCGCATCGTTCGGCGGCGGCCGACTCCCGCAACTCAGGGCTCCCGGCGCTGTGCGCCGCTGGGCGGCGGGGACGGGGTGTGGCGGCGCGCGCCGCTTTGCAGGCGCCGCCACGCGAGTACGACCCCGACCGCCACGACCGCGATGACGAGGGTGGCGAGCGCGTTCACCTCGGGGCTCAC
>CAZSPS010000193.1:0-3472 GCA_964608875.1 uncultured Ectothiorhodospiraceae bacterium | reverse complement strand
CGGGCGCCGGAGCACGATTCGATCCCGCACAACCCGGCGCTGGCGGTGCTGGGCATCGAGGCCTCGGGCTCGCCGGAGGAAGCGGTGGCGCGGGTGAAGGCGATGATGTCCTGGCTGCCGGAGGCGATCCCCGACGAGGAGGTGCGGCGGGAGTTCGTGGCGGCGGCGGCGGAGTGGGTGTCGGTGTTGATGCCGCGGCTGTTCGGGATTGCCGCCGCCGATCTCGGGGACATCGGACTTGGGCCGTTCGTGGAGGAGAAGCAAATGCCGTCGATGGCACGCAGGGTGAAGCAATGGGAGGCGGAGTGGTTCGCGCAGGGCAAGGCGGAAGGCATCGCGGAGGAACGAGAGCGGCTGCGCGAGCAGGCGGAGATCAAGTTCGGCGCCGCGGTGGGCGAGGAGCTGGCCCGCCGCCTGGAGCCGGTGTCGGACACCGGCAAGCTTCGGGAGGCCAGCGCGCTCATCATCCGCTGCGCCGATGGCGCGGAGCTGCTCGCCCGCGTCCGCCCGAACGGCGAGGGCTGAGGCGCCTCGCGTTCGCACGTTCCGGAGGTCCGTCCATGTCCGACGCTGCGCCCGACACCCACGGCCACGGCTCCACCCCTGCCGCCGCCGGCGCAGATGCGGACGGCGGCCCCGGCGCCGCGCCATCCCCGTCGGACGCCGCGGCGCGGCGGGACGAGGCGCCGCTCGCCGGCATCCGGGTGCTCGACTGCTCGCGGGTGCTCGCGGGGCCGTACTGCACGGTGCTGCTCTCCTTCCTCGGGGCGGAGGTGGTCAAGGTCGAGGACTTCCGGGGGGACGAGGGGCGGCAGTGGCCGCCGCACCGCGACGGGGTGGGCTCGTCCTTCCTCGCCCTCAACGTCAACAAGAAGAGCATCGCGCTCGACTTGAAGGAGGCGGCGGGGGCGGAGGTGGTGCGCGACCTCGCCCGCACCGCCGACGTGCTGGTGGAGAATTTCAAGACCGGGGACATGGAGCGCTTCGGGCTCGGCTACGACGAACTCGCCCCCCTCAACCCGCGGCTCGTCTACACCTCGATCTCCGCCTTCGGGCGGCGCGGCCCCAAGGCGCACGACCCGGGCTACGAGGCGCTGGTGCAGGCGTACAGCGGGGTCATGATGATCACCGGCGAGCCGGACGGCGGGCCGGTGCGCTGCGGCGCCTCCTTCCTCGACCTCGCCACCGGCGTACTGTCCGCCCTCGCCACCGTCACCGCCCTCTTCCGGCGCGAGGCGACGGGGCGGGGCGGCAAGGCCGAGACCTCCCTCCTCGGCACCGCCACGGCCATGATGTGCAACCAGCTCTCCAACTTCTTCCAGCACGGCGCGCAGCCGCGCCGGCTCGGCACCGCGCACAACCAGGTGGTGCCGTACCAGGTGTTCGCGACCCGCGACGGCTACGTCTTCATCGCCGCCGGCAACCAGAACCTGTTCGAGCGCCTGTGCCGCGCCATCGGCGGCGAGGCGCTGATCGGCGACCCCCGTTTCGCCGACAACCCGGCGCGGGTGGCGAACCGGGAGGCGTGCGTCGAGGCGGTGGGGGCCGCGGTCGGGGCGCACGAGACCGAGCCCCTCATGGCCGCGCTGGCCGAGCACGGGGTGCCGTTCACGCGCGTCAACGACTACGAGAACCTGGTGCGGGACGGGCAGCTGGAGGCGCTCGGGATCGTCGAGTCGGGCGAGGGCGCGGCCTACCCCGATTTCCGCATCCCGGGCCTGCCGTTCCACGTCTCCGGCCACGAGCGCGGCCGGCCGGCGGACGCGCCGCGCATCGGCCAGCACTCGCGCGAGGTCCTGGCCGGCCTCGGCTACGGGAGCGAACGCATCGAGCGCCTGTTCGCGGACGGGATCGTGCGCGAGGGCTGACGGGCGGCAGGCCGCCCTGCCCGCCCCGCCAGCCTCAGGCGGCGGCTTCGAGGGCGGCGGTGTCGAGGCGGTACAGGCGCGCGGCGTTGTCGTGCAGCACCAGGTCCTTCTCGGCCTGGCTGAGGCCCGCGGTCTGCTCGCGCAGCACGTCCTGCGACCAGGGCCAGGTCGAGTCGCTGTGCGGGTAGTCGTTCGCCCACATCATGCGCTCGACGTTCATGTGGTCCTTCAGCTGGAAGGCGGTGTAGTCGTCCTGGAAGGTGAAGTAGACGTGCTCGCGGAAGTACTCGCTCGGCGTCTTCTCGAGCTCGCGCCCGCGCAGCCAGTGCCGGTGGCGCTTGTAGGCGTGGTCCATGCGGTACATGAAGTGGGGGATCCAGCCGCCGTCCGCCTCCACCGAGACGATGCGCAGCTCGGGGTGGCGCATGAACACCCCGTCGAACACGAACATGCTCACCAGGTCCTGGTTGCCGCGCACGATGGACATGAAGCTGTTGATGCGCGAGCCCCGGTACGCCTGGCGCAACTGCTCGCTCGAGGTCAGGATGTGGAAGCTGGCGACGAGCCCCAGATCCACGACGGCGGCGAAGAACTCGTCGTACATCGGGTCGCAGTAGTCCTCCGTGCCGGGCAGGCCCGGCAGCATCACCCCCCGGAACCCCTGCGCGCGGATCGCCTCGAGCTCGCGGATGCCGCTCGCCGGGCCCTGCACCGCCGCCTGGCCGAGCCCGATGAGCCGGTGCGGATAGGGCTCGCAGAACCCGACCAGCCAGCGGTTGTAGGCCTCCATGCTGGCCTGCTTGAGGTCGAGGTCGGGGATGTTGCAGATCTCCATGCCCACCGAGGGGTACAGCACTTCGGCCGCGATGCCGTCCTGGTCCTGGGCCTCGATGCGGGCGTGGGGGTCCCAGCCGCCCCGGTGCAGCTTCTCGAACTTCGCCCCGCGGGGGGAGAGCTCCTCCGGCGGCTTGCCGGCGGCCGAGATGAGGGCGAGGGGGATGCGCTGCGTGCTGCCCTCGATGCGGAACACGTCGCCGCGCTTCTCGTCGTGCACCATCACCGGCGCCCGCTCCCGGAAGCGCGGGTCGATGTGGTCCCGGTAGCAGCCGGGCGGCTCGCACACGTGGCTGTCGGCGGAGATAATGGGTTTCGTCTTGGCTGCGGTGGTCATGGCGTTCGGTGCCTTCCCGTTGCTGCTTGCCGACGGACGGCGGCGACTATAACAGACCGCAGCGGGGCGCCGGCGCCGACTCTGCTACAATCGCCGCACTCCCGTCCAACCTGGAGAGAAGCGCCATGAAAAACCGCAACCTGACCCCCCCCCCCCCACGGTACGGCCAAGCGGCCCTGGAACGCACCACTCCTCACGCTGCTGGAGCACGAGGACACCGACGGCGCCATGCCCGGCTTCGGAAAGGTCTTCGAGAACATCATGGGGGAAAGGGTCTATGACTACCTGGACATGATGTTGAGCTACGGCCCAGACCCGGCTTCCTGACCGGGCGCGGGCTGCGGAACGGCGGGCCGCAGGCAGCGGCCCTGCCATGATCGCCGCCCTCCCGTCCACCTGGAGAGAAGCGCCATGAAACGCCATGACCCGACCC
>CAZSPS010000192.1:0-4267 GCA_964608875.1 uncultured Ectothiorhodospiraceae bacterium | reverse complement strand
GCGCCTTCCTTTGCAGCCGCGCCTGCCACCCCCACATGAAGGCCGCGGGCGGCGGCAAGATCCTCAACAACGGCTCGATGATGTCGCTGTTCGGCGCGCCGTGGGCGCCGGCCTACGCGGCCAGCAAGGGCGGCATCGTGCAGCTCACGAAGTCGCTCGCCACCGCGTGGGCGGCGGACGGCATCCAGGTCAACTGCTTCCTGCCGGGCTGGATCGACACCGACCTGACGCGCCGCGCGCGCAAGGAGGTGGACGGGCTGCACGACCGGGTGCTCGCCCGCACCCCCGCGGGGCGCTGGGGGAGCATCGACGACTTCCAGGGGATCGCGGTGTTCCTTGCGAGCCGCGCCTCGGACTTCGTGACCGGCGCGGCCATCACGGTGGACGGCGGGTACTCGGTGCTCGGCTGACCCCCCGCCGCCGCCCGCCGTCAGTCGGCCGCTTCCTGCGCCGCCGCCGGGAGCGGGGCGGCGACCGCCTCGCCCGGCAGGCGGTAGAACTCGTGCGCGTTGGCGCACGTGATGCGGTGCGTGTCCGCGGGCGGCAGGTGCGCGAACTGCTCGGCGATGTAGCGATCGGACTCCGGCCACACCCCGTCGCCGTGCGGATAGTCCGAGCCCCACATCAGCGACTCCACCCCCATCTCGTGCACCAGGCCCGTACCGATGCGGTCGAACTGGAACGTCGCGCGGCACTGCCGGCGCCAGTAGTCGCTCGGCTTCATGGTGAGGCCGAGGTCGTGGAAGCGGTCCTCCCACTCGAAGTCCATGCGGTCGAGGGCGTAGGGGATCCACCCGATGCCGCTCTCGCCGAGCGCGATGCGCACGTTCGGCCAGCGCTCCAGCACCCCGGCCCCGATCACCGCCGCCAGGATGTTCACCAGGTTCATCTGGAAGCCCGACACCACGGTGAAGAACGCGGCGCGGCGCGCGGGCGCCGGCGCCTCGTGCAGCAGGTTGGGGTCGACGGCGGGGAAGGTGTGGAAGTGAAGCGGCAGGTCCGCCTCGTGCACGGCGCGCCACAGCGGCTCCCAGCACGGGTGCCACATCGGCTCCATGTCCCACGAGCACGACAGCTCCACCCCGCGCAGCCCGGTCTTCGCCACCCGCTGCAACTCGGCCACCGCCGCATCCACGTCGCCGTAGGGCAGGCAGGCGAGGCCGATGTGCCGGTCCGGGTAGTGGCGGCAGAAGTCCGCGAGCCAGTCGTTGTAGATGCGAAACATCTCGTTGGCGGCGTCGTGGTCGCGGAGCCGGGTGGCGGCGCCCAGGATGCCGTAGATGACCTCCGCGTCCACCCCGTCGCGCTCCATGTCCTGGATGCGGAGGTGGGGGTCCGACACCCGGCGCACGTCCTTCCGGCCGTCGTCGTAGAGCCCGGTCGCGGCCATCTTGTCGGCCCGGTAGTGCTGGCCCGGAACGTACTTCTGGCCGGCCGGCCCGACCCCGTTCTTGAGGCCGAAGGACACCCCGTGGCGGCTGGTCCAGTAGGGGCCGTCCGGGCCGTCCGTCACGTAGGGCATGCGGTCGCGGAACTCCGCACGCGCCTCCGAGACGAACAGCTCGGGCGGCATCCAGCAGAGATCGATGTGGCAGTCGGCGGAAATGCGGCGGTACTGCATGGCGTGCGCGCTCCGGTCGGTTGCGGGTGCGGGCGGGTCCGGGGCCGGACGCGCCCGGCCCAACGGGACGACCGGGCGCTCCTAGCTCTCCGGCCCGAATGTGTCCTCTCCTGCCATCGCTTCACCCACGTTGAACATCTTCCCCTCCGCAAACTCGCCATCGATCTCTTCCAGGCGGGGCGGGGTCCACTCGCGCTTCTCGGTGTCGATCCTGGTGTCCATCTTGCTCGCTCCTCTTGGCTCTGCGTTGCCGTGCGCGGTTCCGGGACCGCGCAGCCGGATACTAACCCCGAACGCCACGCCCCGCCAAACGCCGGGTGCCGCGCGCGGGACCCGCGCGCGGGGCTACTCGCCGTAGACCCGCTCGACCACCCGCAGCGCGGACACCGCCACCGGCCAGCCCCCGTAGTGCGCCAGGTGGAGCATCATCTCCTCCACCTTCTCCCTCGGGATGCCGACGTGCTTCGCGCCGTGGAGGTGGATCTTGAGCTCGTTCTCGCGGCCGAGCACGGTGAGCGCGGCCACCGTGATCATCGAGCGCTCCTCGAGCGCCAGCCCCGGCCGGGTCCAGACGTCGCCGAAGAGGTTCTCCACCGTCGTCCGGTACATGCCGTCCGGCAGGCTGCCCTGCTGCGGCGGCCGGCCGAACAGCTTCTTCATCACCTCGACGCCCGCCAGGTAGCGTTTCGATTCCGCCATGTCCGCGTCCCTCCTCCCGATCCAGGCCGCCCGATGCGCCGGGCGGGTGTGGGAACTGTAGCGCCTGCGCCCGGCGCGCGCGACGGGGGCGGCGGAAACGGCACGGGCAGCGGGACGGCGGGAGCGGCGCAACGGGGCGGGGAGTTGACAAGGCCGCGGGGGTTCGCGCACCTTGCGCCGCACACCCATCGACCTTCCGGCACGGAGGACCCCCGCCATGAGCGACCTCGTTCTCACCAGCGACAGCTTCCGGGATGGCGACTACCTCGCCGACGAGCACGCCCTGTCCGAGGCCTACGGGTTCGGCTGCACGGGCGGCAACCTCTCGCCGCAGCTGTCGTGGACCGGGGCGCCCGCGGGCGCCAAGAGCTTCGCCCTCACCTGCTTCGACCCGGACGCCCCCACCGGCAGCGGCTTCTGGCACTGGGTGGCGGTCAACATCCCGGCGGGCGCGTCCTCGCTCGACCTCGGGGCGGGGTCGGCGGGCGGCGCGATGCCGGCTGGCGCGCTCCAGACCCGCACCGACTTCGGCGCCCCGGGCTACGGCGGCCCGTGCCCGCCGGAGGGCGACCATCCGCACCGCTACCTCTTCACCCTGCACGCGGTGGGGGTGGAGAGCCTGCCGGTGGAAGCCGACACCTCGGCCGCAGTGGTCGGCTTCATGCTGCACTTCAACACGCTCGCCAAGGCGTCGCTGATGGGCCTCTACAAGCGCTAGCCGGCGGCGGGCGGGACCCCGTCGGGCGGCGCGCCGCCGCGCACCACCGCCCCCGTCGCGCGCGCCTCTTCCTCGGTGTCGATGTCGAGGGCGAGCGAGAGCGCGCCGTCCAGCACCGGCAGCTCGACCCGCCGGCGCGGATAGCGGCGGCGGTGGCCGTAGCTCACCACCACCCGGCGCACCACGCGCTCGAGCCGCTCCGTGGTCACGTTCCCGGACTTCAAGCCCATCGCCACCGCCGCCCCGTCGCCGGCCAGGGTGGCGGTGAGCTCGGGCAGCCGGAAGGTCACCAGGTGGCGCAGGTCCTCGCGCAGGGCGTGGCCGAGCAGACCCCGGAAGACGGCGTGGCGGCGCTCGCCGATGGGGCGGTTGCGGGTGAGGTAGATGAGCGCGATGAGCCGGTACACGAGCCCCAGCCGCAGCGCGTCCGGGTCCACCACGATGAGGTGCCCCGGCAGCACCGTGCGGGGCTCGGCGCCGCCGGCGGTGCGGATGCGGTAGCGGGGCTTCCAGGCCGAGGCGCCGAGCGCGGCCGGGTCCGGCGGCACCTCGACCAGGGGGAAGAACACGTCGCACGGGGCGGCGGCCTCGTAGCGGTCCATCACCTTGCGCACTTGCGCCGCGTCCGGCACCACGTCGCACGTGAGGAAGGCGATGGGGCCGTGCGGGTGGTCCTTGCGCACCGCCTGGAACACGGCGCGCAGGTTGGCGTCGATGCGCCCGTCGCAGTCCACGAGCCGGGCGCCGGGAACGCGGCCGGCGAGGCCGCCGTAGACCCGCTCCGGACCCGCGAGGTAGAGGCTCGAGAAGCGCCCGGACTCGGCGGCGCACGCCAGCACCCGCTGCGCCAGGGGCTGCCCGCCGACGAACAGCGAGGCGCCCTTGTAGCCCGACAGCGGGTGGTAGCCGCGCCCCTCTTCGGTGAGGCGGCCGGGGCGGGAGTCGCTGCCCGCGAGCACCACGAGCGGCGGCGCGGCGGCCTCGAGGCGCCGCCGCTCCGGGTCCCGGCCCTGGCCGTTCTCCCGATGCGAAGCCGGACGCTCCATCGCTCCTGTTCCCCGACCCTGGACCGACCCCGGCCGGCGGCCTCAGACCGGCTCGCGGGCGAGGCGGGTCTCGACGACGCGGGCGAAGAAGCTCGCCCCCAGGGGCAGCGCCTCGTCGTTGAAGTCGTAGCCCGGGTTGTGCACCTCGCACCCGCCCTCCTCCGCGCTGCCGTTGCCGAGGTT
>CAZSPS010000191.1:0-8884 GCA_964608875.1 uncultured Ectothiorhodospiraceae bacterium | reverse complement strand
GACCCTGGTGGAGAACACCCCGATCGACTACCTCGACTTCGCCTCCCCGGTGGCGGGGCTCGGCTCGAAGATGGGCATCGACGCCACCGGCAAGTGGCCGGGCGAGACGGAGCGGGCGTGGGGCCGGCCGATCGCCATGCGCCGCGACGTGGAAGAGCGGGTGGACGCCATCTGGGACTCCCTCGGCATCCCCCTCCCCGGCGCCGCCGCCGACGGCGGCTAGCTCGCGGCCTTGCGCCGCTCGGCGGCCATGACCTCGAGGGAGTCGTCCCAGGCGTCGAAGGTCTGCGCCACGTCCTCGTCCGTGTGGGCGACCGAGATGTAGTACTTGCCGTCGGCCTTGAGGACGCCGCGCTCGAGCAGCAGCTCGTTCATGCGCCGCGCGAGCGTCATGTCGCCGCGCAGCATGCCCCGGTAGTCGACGATGGGGCCGGGCGCGAACACCGTCTCGAACACCGGCGGAATACCCGAGACCTCCGCCGTGAAGCCGTGCTTGCGAAGGCGCTCGCCGAGGCCCTCCATCAGCTTGCGGCCGGTGGCGAAGAGCCGCTCGTAGGTGCCGGGCTCGCGCAGCACTTCCAGGGTGGCGAGGCCCGCCACCGCCGCCATCGGGTTCCCGGACAGCGTGCCGATCTGGAACAGGAAGCCGTCCTCCCCCCCGCGCTCGGCGTCGAAGTGCGACATGATCTCCTCGCCGCCCACGACCGCGGCCAGCGGGTAGCCGCCCCCGCACACCTTGCCGAGGGTGCAGAGGTCGGGGGTCACCCCGTAGTACTCCTGCGCCCCGCCGTAGGCCATGCGGAAGCCGGTGACCACCTCGTCGAAGATGAGCACGATGTCGTGCTCGGCGGTCAGCTCGCGCAGCCCCTCCAGGAAGCCGGCGGCGGGTGGGGTGATGCGCTGCACCGGCTCGACGATGACCCCCGCGATGTCGTCGGCGTGCTCCCGCACGATGCCCGCCAGGGTGTCGATGTCGTTGTACGGCGCGACCAGCACGTCGTCGCTCACGCTGCGGGGGATGCCGGCGGAGTCCGGCACCGGGCGCGGGAAGTTGCCGGGGCGCTTCGGGGCGAGGCTCATGAGGCTCGAGTCGCTCATGCCGTGGTAGCCGCCCTCGAACTTCAGGATTTTGTCGCGCTTGCGGTGCGCGCGCGCAAGGCGCATGGCGTAGACGTCGGCCTCCGTGCCCGTGCTCGTGAAGCGCACCTGCTCCGCGCAGGGCACCGCCTCCACGATCGCCTCCGCCAGCTCGATGGCGTAGCGGTTGTTGGTGAAGAAGGTCGAGCCCCGGTCCACCTGCTCGCGGGTGGCGGCGGCGACCCGCGGGTGGGCGTGCCCGATCAGCATCGGCCCCGACCCGAGCAGGTAGTCGATGTACTCGTTGCCGCTCTCGTCGCGCACCCGGCCGCCCAGGCCCTCGCGCACGACGATCTCGGCGGGGGTGTTGCCGAGCCCGCCGCCCGGCAGGAACCGCCGCGCCTTCTCTACCAGCGCCAATTCTTGTTCGTTTCGTTCCAGCATGTCGTTTACGCCTCCGGCCGATGTCGAGGGGGCGGGCGCGGGTGGTGGGCCCGCCCGCTCAGGACAGCCAGCGCTTGCGCCGGCGGTAGTGCTTTACGTCGCGGAAGCTCTTGCGCGCCCCCGCCTCCGAGAGTCCCAGGTAGAACTCCTTGATGTCCGCGTTCTCGCCCAGCTCCCCGGCGCCGCCCTGCAGCACGATCTTGCCGTTCTCCAGCACGTAGCCCTCGTCCGCGATGGACAGCGCGAGCGCCGCGTTCTGCTCCACGAGCAGCATGGTGACGTTCTCCTCGGCGCGCAAGCGCCGCAGGATCTCGAAGATCTCCTCGACCAGCATGGGCGCGAGGCCGAGCGAGGGCTCGTCGAGCATCAGCAGCCGGGGGCGGCTCATGAGGCCGCGCCCGATGGCCAGCATCTGCTGCTCGCCCCCCGACAGGTAGCCGGCCGGCACCGAGATGCGCTCGCCGAGGCGCGGGAAGTAGCCGAGGATGCGGTCGACGTCCTCGCGCACCTCGCGCCGGTTGCGGTTGGTGTGGGCGCCCGCCACCAGGTTCTCGCGCGCGTTCAGGTGCTCGAACACCCGCCGCCCCTCGAACACCTGGGCGAGCCCGCGCTTGACCACGGCGGACGGGTCGCTGCGGTCGATGCGCGCGCCCCGGAACTCGATCGAGCCCCGCGTCACCTCGCCGCGCTCGGATCGGAGGAGCCCCGAGACGGCCTTCAGGGCGGTGGACTTGCCGGCGCCGTTGGAGCCGAGCAGGGTCACGATCCTGCCTTCGGGCACGTGCAGGGACACGCCCTTGAGGACGAGCACGATGTTGTCGTAGATGACCTCGACGTTGTTGAGCGTCAGCATGCCTCGGTCCCGGGCGGCGGCCGGTGCGGGTGCGGAGGGCGGTGCGGTGCGCCGGCCCGCCTGCCGTGCGCGCCGCGCCCGCCCGGCCCGCGCCTGCGGCTACTGCGACTTCGGCGGCTCGGCCCTGGCGACGTGCTCCATCACCACCTCGCGGTAGCCCTGCATCCAGTCCGTCAGCGGCTCCCAGCGGCCGCTGCGGACCTGCCAGATCTGCACCCAGCCGCCCCCCTCGTGGTCCTCGGGGGAGATGTTGAGCGGGGGCAGGAACCCGTCCAGCGAGAAGTCCCGGATGCGCTCGAACCCCTCCTTCACGTCCTCGCCGGTCACGTTGTCGGCGCCGACCGCCTCGATGGCGTTGGCGATGGCCCGCGCGTGCAGCGCGCCGATGAACACGCCGCGGTTGTAGTACACGCTGACCGCCATCTTCTCGGGCGGCGGCTTGCCTTCGGCGGCGTACATCTCCTTGATGCGCTCGATCACCTTGTGGTTCTGTCCGACCCCGGCGAACTGGATCGCCTGGTAGCCCTCCGCCGCCTGCCAGCCGGCCGCCTGCATGTCGATCTCGGCCGCCGCCCACACGAATCCGACGACCCGGTTCATCGGGAAGCGCAGCCGGCTCAGCTCCTTGATGGACACCGCGGGCGCCTTGCCGAAGGTGTGGTTGATCACCCAGTCCGCGCGGTACCTGCGGACGATGTCGAGCACCTGGGGGCGCATGTCCACCCCCGGCGGCGGCACCGCGAACTCGCGCAGCTCGAAGCCCTCGCGCCGGCGGATGTCGCGCAGCACCTCGATGGGCTCCCGGCCGGCCGGGTTGTCGTAGTAGAGGTAGGCGATCTTCGGCATCCCGGAATGGCCGGACGCCTTCCACTCGTCCAGGATGAAGCGCACGGCCGCGCCCGCCTGCGACCAGTAGCTCGCCGCCACGGGGAAGATGTAGGGGTAGCTCTTGCCGTTGGCCGCCCCCGCGCTGCCGAACCCGGGCGCGGTGCCGGGCACGCGGTCGGCGGTGAGCCTCGGGGTGAGGGCGTAGGTGAGCGGGGTGCCGTACAGACCGTAGGACACATGCCCCGCCTCCTTGGAGCGCTCGTACGCCTCGATCCCGCGCGGCACGTTGTAGCCGTGGTCGATCTCGAAGGCCCGCAGCGTGTTGCCCTCGCCGAACATCCCGCTCTTGTTGGCGAGGCGGACGTAGTCGTGGGCCCCGTCGCAGATGTAGTTCCCGATCACCTGGGTGGGGCCGGAGCGGTCGCACTGCAGCCCGAGCACGAACTCGCGCGCGCCGGCCGGTGCGGGGAGCGCCGCCGACACGGCGAGGGCCGCGGCGCCGGCGAGTGCGAAAGCGAAGGTGGCGGTCGATCCTGGAAGTCTCATTTCGGCATCCTCCAGTGGCGGTTGCTTCGACTATACCCCACCCGGCCCGTTACAGGTACGGGAACGGCCAGACCCGGAAGTAGTCGGTGAAGTTCCGCCACATCTTCGCCAGCCCGTCCGGCTCCACCACCAGGAAGAACATGATGAGCCCGCCGAACAGGATGAGGTTCCACTGCGGCATGATGGCGGAGGCGGCGGCGTCGTCCCATCCGAGCAGCGCGCCGCCCGCGCCGCGCAGGGTGAAGTCGAGCGCGATGGGCAGCATGGTGATGAACGCCGCGCCCAGGATCGAGCCGAGCACGCTGCCGAGCCCGCCGACGATGCACATCGCCAGGAACTGGATGGAGACGAGCAGGGTGAAGCTCTCGAAGTTGGCGATGCCGTAGAAGTAGGTGTACAGCACCCCGGTGACGCCCGCGTAGAACGAGGCGATGCCGAACGCCTTGAGCTTGGTGAGGAAGATGTTGATGCCGATGATCTCGGCGGCGACGTCGCGGTCGCGCACGGCGACGAACGCCCGCCCCAGGTGGGAGCGGAAGAGGTTGAGGGCGAACAGCACCCCGATCGCCAGGACCGCGTAGATGAGGTAGTAGAAGTGGAGGTTCGACTCCATCTTGCGGACCGTGAGCGCGCCGTCGCGCACCCAGGGGAAGGTGGGCCGCTCGACGTAGACCGAGCCCTGCGCCCCGCCGCTCAGCCACGGCCAGTGGTTGATGCCCCATTCGATGATGAGCTGCGCGGCGAGCGTCGAGACCGCGAGGTAAAGGCCCTTGATGCGCAGCGAGGGGATGCCGAAGAACATGCCGGCGAGCGCCGCCGCGCAGCCCCCCGCGAGCATCGCCGCCAGCCAGTGCACGTCCGGGAACTCGCGCAGGATGACGGCCGCGGTGTACGCGCCGACCGACATGAAGGCGGCGTGCCCCACCGAGATCTGCCCGGTGTAGCCCACCAGGATGTTGAGCCCGAGCGCCCCCAGGGCGGCGATGCCGATGAGGTTCAGGACCCCGAGCCAGTACTCCGTGCCCGCCCACGGGACGACCACGAACACCAGCACGGCGACGACCGCGAGGGCGGCCTTCGGCAGCGGCGTGCGGAAGACCGCGAGGTCTTCGGCGTAGGTGCGCTTGAAGACGCCGGTCTCGCGGTTGATCACGCCCCGTTCCCTCCGTCCGCCCGTGCGCCCGCGCGCCCCGGCCCGCCTACACGCGCTCGATGTCGGCCTTGCCGAACAGCCCGTAGGGCCGGAACATGAGCACCAGGATCATCAGCACGTAGGGGGTGAGGTCCTTGGTGCCGCCGCCGACCAGGGGGTCGAGGAAGCCGGCCGCGAGGCTCTCCACCAGCCCGATGACGAGGCCGGCCACGATCGCCCCCACGATGCTGTCGAGCCCGCCCAGGATCACCACCGGGAACACCTTGAGCCCGATGAGGGCGAGCTGGGTGTCCACGCCGCTGGCGTTGCCCCAGAACATCCCGCCCACGAGCGCCACCACCCCCGCGATGGCCCAGGCGATGCCGAAGTAGGTCCGCACGTCGATGCCCATCGCGAGCGACGCCTGCTGGTCGTCGGCGATGGCGCGCAGCGCGACCCCCGCCCGGCTGCGCAGGAAGAACCACCCCACGGCCGCGAACCCGACGGCGGCGCACCCCGCCGCCACCAGCTCGATGCGGTTGAGCAGGAGGTCGCCGAGGAAGATGGGGTCGTCGCTGATGGGCAGGGGCACCGAGCGGGTCTCCACCCCGAACAGCAACTGGGCGACCCCTTGCAGGAAGGAGGCGAGCCCGATGGTGGCCATGATCACCGCCACCGCAGGGCGGCCGATGAGGTGGCGCAGCACCGCGCGCTCGACCAGCAGCCCCACCAGCACCATCACCACCAGGGCCAGGAAGGCCGCGGTCACGATGTCGAGGCCGGCCGAGAGGATCCAGAACGCGATGACGTAGCCCGCGAACATCACGAACTCGCCCTGGGCGAAGTTGATGACCCCGGACGCCTTGTAGATGAGCACGAACCCGAGCGCCACGATGGAGTAAAGGGACCCCACGAGGAGTCCGTTCAGCATCAGCTCGACGTAGTACATCGCATGGTCCTCCCGTGCCGTTAGCCGTCCGCCGCGTTTGCCGCATCCGCCACGTCCATCAGCCGGAGGTCGGCGTGGATGGTGCCGGTGGCGCCGTCCTCGTAGGTCACCGCGACCTCCGTCTCCACCCGCGCGGCGCCGCCGTAGAGCGCGTCCACGAGCGCGCCGTAGCGCTCGGCCACGACCCCGCGGCGGATCTTGCGGGTGCGGGTGATCTCCCCGTCGTCCGCGTCCAGCTCCTTGTTGAGGATGAGGAAGCGGCGGATGCGCGCGCCCCGCAGGGCGCTGTCCGATGCGAGGTCCGCGTTGATCCGCGCCACCTCGCCGTGGATGAGGTGGTACACCTCGTCCTTTTGCGAGAGGTCCTGGTAGCCGGTGTACGCCACCCCCCGGCGCTCGGCCCAACTCTCCAGCGCCTCGAGGTCGATGTTGAGGAGCGCGGCCACGAAGTCGCGCTCCTTGCCCAGGGTCACCGCCTCCTTGATGTAGGGCGAGAACTTGAGCTTGTTCTCGAGGAACTGCGGCGCGAACAGGGTGCCGTCGTTGAGCCGGCTCACGTCCCGCGCCCGGTCGACCACACGCAGGTGGCCGCGGTCGTCGAAGAAGCCGGCGTCGCCGGTGGCGAGCCAGCCCTCGTCGTCGAGCGCGCCGCGGGTCGCCTCCTCGTTGCGGAAGTAGCCCCGGAACACCTGCGGGCCGCGCAGCCGGATCTCGCCGTCGCCGGAGATGCGGACCTCGGTGGAGGGCAGCGGCCGGCCCACCGTCTCCGAGCTGGCCTCGCCGTCGGGCTGGTACACGCAGGCGGACGTGGTCTCCGTCATGCCGTAGAGCTGCTTCAGGTTGAGGCCCATGGCGCGCAGGAAGTCGAAGGCGTCGGGGCCGAGGGGGGCGCCGCCGGTGTAGGCCCGGCGCACCCGCACCAGGCCGAGCAGGTCGCGCAGCGGGCGGCGCACCAGCCACTCCCCGGCCCCGTTCCAGAGCGCGAGCGGGGCGGGCGGCGTGCGGCCCGCCTGGCGCATCCGCTCGACCCGCACCGCGACCGCCATGAAGTGGCGGAAGAGGCCGCGTTTCAGCCGGTCCGCCTCGTCCATCTGCACCTGGATGCGGGTCAGCATCCCTTCCCAGTAGGCGGGCGGGCCGACCATGACGGTCACCCCCAGCTCCCGGAAGTCGCGCCGCATCGTCTCCCGGCTCTCCGGGCAGTTGACGGTGAGGCGGAAGCGGATGGCGGCGGCCACGGAAAGCCAGGCGTCGCCCACCCACGCCATCGGCAGGTAGGCGATCAGCTGGTCCCCGGGGCGCCAGTCCTCGCTGACCCGCGACTCCTCCACGGAGCGCAGCAGGTTGTCGTGGGTGAGCATCGCCCCCTTGGGGTCGCCGGTGGTGCCGGAGGTGTAGCACAGCATCGCCACGTCGGCGCCCTTGCCCGCGGCCAGCTCGCGCTCGAACCAGTCCGGGGGGTGCGCGCGCGCGAACTCCTCGCCCAGCGCCTGCACGTCGGGGAAGTGCGCGAGCCAGGGGTCGCGGTTGCGCTCGAGCCCCCGCGGGTCGTCGAACACGACCTTCTCCACGTGCCCGAGCCGTTCGCGGATCTCGAACAGCTTGTCGACCTGCTCCTCGTTCTCGGCCACCACCACCTTGGCCCCGGCGTGCTCGAGCACGAAGCCGAGCTCCCCGGCGATCGAGTCCTGGTACAGGGCCACCGAGACGCCGCCGAGCGACTGGGCCGCGAGCTGCGCGAAGTAGAGCCGGCGGCGGTTGTCCCCGACCACCGCGAGCCGGTCGCCGCGCCGGAACCCCAGGGCCGCGAGGCCGAGCGCGAAGCGGCGCACCTCGTCCGCGTACTGCCGCCAGCTCGCCGTCTGCCAGATGCCGTACTCCTTCTCGCGCAGCGCGTCGCGCCCGGCGTGCGGGCCGCGCCCGTTCGCCTGCAGGACCTTGGCCAGGGTGTCGCCGCCGTTGCCGTTGCCGTTGCCGCCGCCGCCGTTCATGGCGACGGCGCCGCGCCCGCGCTCCGGGGGCCGCCGCCCCGGTCCGCGTGCGCCTTCCCGAGGTACGCCTCGATCACCGCCTCGTCGTTGCGGACCCGCTCCGGCGGGCCCTCGGCGATCTTGCGGCCCTGGTCGAGGACGACGATGCGGTCCGAGACGTCCATCACCACCCCCATGTCGTGCTCGATGAGGACGACCGCGGTGTCCGACATCTCCACCACGTCGAGGACGTAGCGGCAGATGGACTCCTTCTCCTCGAGGTTCATGCCGCCCATCGGCTCGTCGAGGAGCAGCACCTTGGGGTCGGCGGCGAGCGCGCGCGCGAGCTCCACCCGCTTCTGCAGGCCGAGGGGGAGGCTGCCGGCGGGCGCGCCGCGGATGCCGGTGAGGTTGAGGAAGTCGATGACCTCCTCCGCCCGGCGCCGGTGCCGGATCTCCTCGCGCCGGGCGGGGCCCCAGAAGGCGCCGCACTTCAGCACCCCGCTCTTCATCAGCATGCCGCGGCCGAGGAGGATGTTGTCGAGCACGGTCATGCCCGCGAACAGGGCGACGTTCTGGAACGTGCGCGCGATGCCGCGGCGTGCGACCTCGAACGGCCGAAGGCCCGCGATGTCGGCGCCGTTCAGCGCGACCCGCCCGGTGTCCGGTGGGTAGACGCCGCTCACGATGTTGATGAGGGTGGTCTTGCCGGCCCCGTTGGGGCCGATGATGGCGAGGATCCGGCCCGAATCGGCGGCGAGGCTCGCGCCGTCGAGGGCGAGCACTCCGCCGAAGGACTTCGCCGCGCCGGTGACTTCGAGGCGGTTGGCCATGTGCCGGCAGCCCGGTGGCCGGGCGCCGGGGCCCGGGTCGCCCGCCTTTCTACATCGCCCGCGGTGCGGCGGTCAAACCCCCGCCCGCCCGCGCCGGGCGAGAGGCCCGCCGCGTCCGGCGCGTCCGTATAATGGCGCCGCGCCGCGGGCGCCCGTGCCGCAGCCGGAGGTCGACATGCCGAGCGCCGCTCCCGCGGCGGCCCGCCCGCCCGGCGACGCGCCCCGCCCCACGCTCGCCACCCGGCTCTGCGG
>CAZSPS010000190.1:0-4875 GCA_964608875.1 uncultured Ectothiorhodospiraceae bacterium | reverse complement strand
CCCGATCCGGCGATGGACATCCGCAAGGGGTTTGGGATAGGATTGCGCCCGGCTTCGGCGGAGGGGCGGCGCGGCTGCCCGGAAGCTCCGCATCGTTGACGGGACTTGGAGTACGCAAGCGATGGAACTTCGCGACGAACGGCAAGACGGCATCCTGATCCTCGCGCCCTCGGGCCGGATCGACGGTTCGAACTCGACCGACTTCGAATCGGGTGTGATGAAGTGGATCGACGAGGGCAACGGCTCGGTCCTGCTCGATTTCGAGGGGGTCAGCTACATCAGCAGCGCGGGGCTGCGCGTCATCCTGATCCTGGCGCGCAAGCTGCAGGAGGCGAGGGGCCAGTTCGCGCTCTGCTCGATGCAGACCTCGGTCTACGGGGTCTTCGAGGTCAGCGGGTTCACCCAGATCGTGAGCATCCACCCGACCCGGCAGGAAGCGGTCGAGGCCATGCAGGCGGCGAGCGCGTAGCGCGGCGTCCTCTCCCTCCACCGGGTGGAATGACATGCTGACCATCGCCGAAGAAATCCTCCTGCTCTTCCTGGACGAACAGAAGGGGACCTTCGTCCGCGCCCCCGACTTCCAGCTGGAGCTGGCGCTCGGCGGGGCGGTGCTGATGGACCTCGCGCTCGCGAACCGGATCGACACCGACCCCGAACGCCTGTTCGTGGTGGACCCCACCCCCATCGGCAACGAGCTCCTGGACGAGATCCTCGTGCGGGTCGGGGAGTCCGGGGAGGACCGTTCGGTCGAGTACTGGCTGAACGACCTCCGCGAGGGTGTGGAGGCCCTCATGGAGCGGCTCATCGATTCGCTCGTCGCGCGCGGAGTGCTGCGGCGGGTCGAGGAGAAGGTGCTGTGGGTGTTCGAGTCGAGGCGCTACCCCGTCATCGACGACCGCGAGGAGCGCGAGGTCAAGCGGCGCATCACCAACGCCCTCTTCAGCGACGAGATCCCGGACCCGCGGGACATCGTCATCATCAGCCTCGTCAACGCCTGCGACCTCTTCGGGGTCATCCTCAACCCGCGCGAGGTCGAGAACGTGCGCGAGCGCGCCGACCAGATCGCCAGGATGGACCTCATCGGCCAGGCCGTCGGCAACACCATCGGCGAGGTTCGCGCCTCCATCCTCACGATGATGTCCACCATGTAGCGAGGAGGCTCCGTGCAGGGAGGCTCCTCGGTGCGGGCGCGCTCCCGGCGGCGCGATGAAGAACATCGACTGGCGGCGTCTGGGGGAGCGTATATCCGTCTCGCGGTATACGTCCGCGCTGCTGCTGCTGGCCTTCTTCGGGACGGCCGGCGCGTGGATCGTCCATACGAACGGCCTCACCATCACCTCCATGGAGAAGCGCATCGACGAGTCGATGACGCTGGTCTACGGTGTGCGCTCCCTGCATCCGGCCGACCCGGACGGCGGGGCGGACGCTCCCCTGCATCCGGCGCCCGAGCCGATCACTCCCATGCGCATCGGCGAGACCACCCGGTGGTTCGCGCGGCTCCTCTATCCCGCCGGCGTCTGGTACATGAACACCCGCATGGGGGGCGAGGTGTCGGTGGTATCGACGCCGCGGTCGAAGTGGCGGTATCCGGGCGGCTATTACCTGCGCGAGCACTATACGAAGACCCACGGCAACCCGGTCCGCTACCGGGAGCTGTCCGGCATCCTCGCCCGCGACCCCAACGTCCAGGACTTCGTGTTTTTCATGCGGACCGCCCTCGGGGTGGTGGCCGTGCTTTGCTTCGGCCTGGTGCTGTGGGCGTTGTTCGACCGCTTCAACCTGGCGGCGGCGGCGGCCTACGCAAGCCTCATCCTCGGCAGCTCGCTGGTGCTGGACCAGTTCCGCATCTTCTACGCCGAGGCGGCGCTGTTCGCGATCTTCAACCTGGCGGCGTTCCTCTGCATCCACTACAGGGTCTCGACCTACCGCAGGGTCGTCTGGCTCGGCATATTGTCCGCCGCCGCCCTGTCCACCAAGCCGACCGGCATCCTGGTCGTCGTGCCGGCGTTCCTGTACGTGCTCTGCAACATGCGCGACCTCGGGCGGAGCGCGCTCGCGCGCGTCGAAGTCTTCGTGCTGGTCCTGGCGTCGTCCATGGTGCTGATCAATTGGAACGCCTCCTCCCTCTTCGAGTACGTCAACGCCACGCTGTGGAACGTCTGGCACTACCAGACCGGACACGGGCTCACCCGCGAGGGAGGCGTCCGGTTCCTGCTCAGGATCGTCCGGGACCTGGGGCCGCTCGCGCTTGCGCTGTTCCTGCTCGCCATGGCGTGGTTCGCGAGGGCGCCCGCCCGCCGGCTGGCGCCGGTCTACGCGCTCGGCGCCTGCGCCGTCTTGCTCGTCTGGTCCTTCTCGGACGCCGCCTTGTACGCCTCGCGCAACCTCGCCCCCGTGTACGTCGCCGTCAGCCTCGTCGCCGCCCTGGGTATCGGAGACCTGGCCGGCAAGCTCCCGGCGGCGCGGCGGCACGCCCGGACGGCCGCCTCCCTCGGCCTGCTGCTGGTCTTCCTGGTGAGCGGCGCCTTCCTCGTGCATGGCATGCCGTCCGCGAGCGAAGCGTTCTTCGCCGGCATCCGCGAGCCCGTCCGGCGCTGCGCCAGCATCGGCGCCATCGGGTTGCCGGAGCGAGACCTGCGGACCCTGCGCGAGGCGGCGAACGCGGAGGTCGACGCCTTCCCCGGCATCCGCGCCCCCTTCGTCCTCTCCGGGGACCGCGGCAAGGTGGCGCACAGCCCGGCCGCGCTCGAGTTCCTCGCGAGGAATCCCGGATACGTCTTCGACGATTTCGCGCGCTACGACTGCCTGGTCGCCAAGCGGGAGGGACAGACCAAGCAGCTGACGAACTTCCTCGCTCCGAAGACCCACGTCCTGCAGGCGCGCGTCGGCGACCGGTTCTTCTTCGCCAGGGGCGGCGGCGGGGGGTGAGCGGCCCGGCGTCCCGCGGGGCGGTGTTAAACTGCGGGCGCGGGGCGCGCGGGGTCCGGCGGAGTGCCGGGCCGGGTCCCGAGGGAGCGGGGCGGAGAGGCGAGGCCGGTGCTGCACATCCACAACACGCTGACCCGCCGCAAGGAGCCGTTCCGGCCGCTCGCCCCCGGCCGGGTGGGCATGTACGTGTGCGGCATGACCGTCTACGACTACTGCCACCTCGGCCACGCCCGGATGCTGCTGGTGTTCGACGTGGTGGCGCGCTACTTCCGGCATCTCGGCTACGACCTCACCTACGTACGCAACGTCACGGACATCGACGACAAGATCATCGCGCGCGCGAACGAGAGCGGCGTGCCCGTCGAGGCGGTCACCGCACGCTTCATCGACGCGATGCACGAGGACTGCCGGGCGCTCGGCATCGCGCCGCCGGACCGCGAGCCGCGGGCCACGGAGCACGTCGAGAGCATGATCGGGCTCATCGCCCGTCTCGTGGACAAGGGCTTCGCCTACGTCCGCGAGGGGGGCGACGTGTACTTCGAGATCGCGCGCTTCGAGGACTACGGCAAGCTGTCGGGGAACCGGGTGGCGGCGCTCCGCGCCGGGGCGCGGGTCGAGGTGGACGAGGCCAAGGCGGCGGCGGCCGACTTCGTGCTGTGGAAGGCGGCCAAGCCGGGCGAGCCCTCGTGGCCCTCGCCCTGGGGACCGGGTCGGCCCGGCTGGCACATCGAATGCTCCGCGATGTCGATGCAGAGCCTCGGCGAGAGCTTCGACGTGCACGGCGGCGGCGGCGACCTGGTCTTCCCCCATCACGAGTGCGAGATCGCGCAGTCCGAGGCCGCCACCGGCCGGCGCTTCGCCAACGTCTGGATGCACAACGGCTTCGTGCGCATCGGCGGCGACAAGATGTCCAAGTCGCTCGGCAACTTCTTCACCATCCGCGAGCTCCTGCAGCGGTACTCCGGCGAGGCGGTGCGCTACTACCTGCTGGGAAGCCACTATCGCAGCCCCCTCAACCACTCCGCGGAGCGTCTGGAGGAGGCGGAGCAGGCGCTGCGCCGTCTCTACGGCGCGCTCCGCGGCCTCGTGCCGCCGGAGCCGGAGCCGGGGCCGGGGGAGAGGGACGAGGGACCGGGAGCGCCGCCGGGGGAGGCGGGCGGCGGGTTCGAGGAGCGCTTCCGGTGCGCGATGGACGACGACTTCAACACCCCCGAGGCGCTCGCGGTGCTGCACGAGCAGGCGCGCGAGGTGTACCGGCGCCAGCGCCGCGACCGGGCCGCCGCAGCGCGCGAGGCGGACCGGCTGCGGCGCGCAGGCGCGGTGCTGGGGCTCCTGCAAGCCGACCCGGACGCGGTGTTCCAGGGTGCGCCCCCCGCGGGGGCGGACGCCGCCCGGAGCAGCGGCGCCGCCGCCGGGCGGACCGGTCCGTCCGGGACCGGCGCGCCGCCGTCCGCGCCGGCCGCCGCCCACGCGCCGCTCGACCCGGCCGAGGTCGAGCGCCGCCTCGCGGCCCGCGCCGAGGCGCGGCGCGCGCGGGACTTCGCCCTGGCGGACCGCATCCGCGACGAACTCGCGGCGGAGGGGGTGGCGCTGGAGGACGGTCCGGACGGCACCACATGGCGGCGCTCCACCTGATCCGGTATCATCCGCCGCAACCGTCCGGCGCCCGCGGCGGACTCCGCCGCCTCGGCGCGGGCGGGACGGGTTCCGCGGGGTATGGCGCAGCCTGGTAGCGCACCTGCTTTGGGGGCAGGGGGTCGTGGGTTCGAATCCCTCTACCCCGACCAGTTACCGCCGACGGCCGGCCTCCGGCCGGTCCGGGATGCGGGCGGAGGGCGGTTGCATAGCGTCACGCGCCCGTAGCTCAGCCGGATAGAGCATCGGCCTTCTAAGCCGAGGGTCGTAGGTTCGAATCCTACCGGGCGCGCCAGTCGCCGCCGCCGCCGC
>CAZSPS010000189.1:0-1731 GCA_964608875.1 uncultured Ectothiorhodospiraceae bacterium | reverse complement strand
CTCCGCCTCGCTCTTCTCCTCCGCCTCCGCCTCGGTCATGACGTTGAGCTTCCAGCCGGTGAGCTGCATGGCGAGGCGCACGTTCTGCCCCCCGCTGCCGATGGCGAAGGGCAGCTGGCTCTCGTCCACCGCCACGTCCATGGAGCCGATCTCCTCGTACACCACGATCGCCGCCACCTCGGCTGGGGACATGGCGTTGATGACGTACTGGGCCGGGTTCTCGTCCCAGGGGATGATGTCCACCCGCTCGCCAGCCAGCTCGTTGGAGACCGCCTGCACGCGCGAGCCGCGCATCCCGACGCAGGCGCCCACGGGGTCGATGCGCGAGTCGTGCGAGCGCACGCCGATCTTGGCGCGCCGGCCGGGGTCGCGCGCCGCGCCCATGATCTCGATGAGCCCCTCGCCGATCTCCGGCACCTCGATCCGGAACAACTCCTTGAGGAGCTCCGGCGAGGTTCGGCTGACCTGGAGCTGCGGGCCGCGGGCCTCCGGCGTCACCGCCTGCAGGTAGCCGCGCACCCGGTCTCCCGGCCGCAGCGCCTCGCGCGGGATGAGGTCGTCGCGCGAGACGAGGGCGTCGGCGTTGCCCCCGAGGTCGATGATGACGTTGCCGCGGTCCTGGCGCTTCACGAAGCCGGTGACGAGCTCGCCCACCCGGTCCTGGTACGCCTCCACGATCTGGGCGCGCTCGAACTCGCGCACCTTCTGCACGATCACCTGCTTGGCGGTCTGCGCGGCAATCCGCCCGCCGGGAGGGCTGATCGGCTCTCGGATGTACTCCCCGAGCACGATGCCGGGGTGCGAGCGGACCGCCTGCTCCAGGCGCACGTGGCGCTCGGCGGCGAAGACGAACGGCTCCTCGTCTTCCTCGACCGGCACCTCGGCGTCGTCGTCCGGAACCACCTGCCAGCGGCGCCAGGTCTGGTACTCGCCGGTGGTGCGGTCGATGGACACTTCGGCGTCGATGTCCTCGGCGTGGCGGCGCTTGGTGGCGCTCGCCAGCGCGGCCTCGATCGCCTCGAGCACGAGTGCGGGGTCGATGCCCTTCTCGTTCGACACCGACTCGACGACGGTCAGGATCTCCTTCGACATGCGCCCTTCAGACCTCCGGCACCAGGTTGGCCTTTCCGACCAGCGCGAGCGGGATGAGCCGCTCCTCTGCTTCTTCTTCTTCGGCTTCCCGCACGACGATGCTGTCTCCGCGGCAGCCGACGAGCCGCCCGGTCCACTTGCGGCGCCCCTGGAGGGGCTCGGTGGTGCGCAGCCGCACCAGGCGGCCGGCGAAGCGGGTGAAGTGCTCGGCGGCGAGGAGCGGCCGGTCGAGTCCCGGCGAGGAGACCTCGAGCACGTAGGAGTCGGAGATGGGGTCCTCGACGTCGAGCAGCGCTCCCACCTGCCGGCTCACGCTCTCGCAGTCCTGGACCGTCACCCCCGTCTCGCGGTCGATGAACACCCGCATGACCGGGTGCGGCCCGCCGGAGCTCTCGAGCTCGACGCCGACGAGCTCGCAGCCGAGCCCCGCTACCGAAGGCTCGATCAGCTCGCACAGCCGCTGTTCACGCAAGTACGCCATCGTCCGCTCGTCCGTCCTTCCGCCGCTTCCGCGCTCGCTCCCGTTCCCGCACCCCGAGCGGCCGGCGCGCTTCCCTTCGCCCGGAAACAAAAAATGGGCGAGACGCCCATTCCTCCGCTCCACCACCATCGCCGCCGCCGGTCCGGGCGCGGCGCCGC
>CAZSPS010000188.1:0-3146 GCA_964608875.1 uncultured Ectothiorhodospiraceae bacterium | reverse complement strand
TCCGCCTCGCTCACCGTGCCCAGCACCAGCACCTCGGACTTCACCCCCGCCACCCGCTTCGGCGGGAAGTTCATCACCGCCACCACCTGCCGGCCGATCAGCTCTTCGGGGGTGTAGTTGCGGGTGATCTGGGCGGAGCTGGTGCGCATCCCCAGGGGGCCGAAGTCGATCCGCAGTACGTAGGCGGGCACCCGCGCCTTCGGGTTCGGGGCCGCCTCGACCACGGTGCCGGCGTGGATGCGGACCTTGAGGAAGTCCTCGAACGAGATGGGGTCGAGGGTCATCCCGCAGCCCTCCCCTGCGCCGCCACCGCCTGCATCGCGGCCTCGATCGCGGCCGGGTCCCCCAGGTAGCGGCGGCCGGCCTCGCGCAGCCCGTCGTCGAGCTCGTACACCAGCGGCGCGCCGGTGGGGATGTTCACCCGCAGGATCTCCTCGCTCGACAGCCCCCCCAGGTGCTTCACCAGCGCGCGCAGCGAGTTGCCGTGCGCGCAGACCAGCACCCGCTCCCCGGCCCGCACGCGAGGCGCGATCGACTCCTCCCACAGGGGCATCATGCGCGCCACGGTGTCCTGCAAGCACTCGGTGCGGGGCAGGTGCGGGACCCCGGCATAGCGCGGGTCGCGCTCCGGGCCGCGCTCGTCGCCCGCTGCGAGCGGCGGCGGCGGCTCGTCGTAGCTCCGCCGCCACCGCAGGACCTGCTCGTCCCCGTAGCGGGCGGCCGTCTCCGCCTTGTCGAGGCCCTGCAACGCCCCGTAGTGGCGCTCGTTCAGCCGCCAGTCGCGGTGGACCGGGAGCCACATGCGGTCCATCTCGTCGAGCGCCAGCCACAGGGTGCGGATGGCGCGCTTCAGCACCGACGTGAAGGCGGCGTCGAACTCGAAGCCGCCGTCGCGCAGCAGGGCGCCCGCCGCGCGCGCCTCGGCCCGCCCCGCCTCCGTCAGGTCGACGTCCGTCCAGCCCGTGAACCGGTTGGAGCGGTTCCACTCGCTCTCGCCGTGGCGGAGCAGCACCAGCGTATGCATGGCTTCCCGATTCCTCCCTATCCCTCTGATCGCCGCCCCGCCTCGCCCCGCTCCGCCTCGTCACGCGGCGGGGCCGCCGTCGAGCCACGGCTCGATGACGGCCATGGCCCGCTCGCGCGCGCCCCGGTTCGCGAGCACGAAGGCGCGGCCCTCTTCCCCCATCCGGTGGCGGCGGTTCGGGTCGCGCAGCAGCCGGGCCACGGTGTCCGCCAGCTCCTCCGCCCCCCGCACCACGCACGCGGCCCCCGCAGCCTCGAGCGAAGCGGCGATGTCCGCGAAGTTCCGCACGTGGGGGCCGGTGACCACGGGCACCCCCAGCACGGCGGGCTCGAGCAGGTTGTGGCCGCCCACGTCGACCAGGCTCCCCCCCACGAACGCCACGTCGGACGCCGCGTAGAGCGCCGGCAACTCGCCCATCGTATCGCACACCACCACGTCCGCCTCCTCGCCGTAGCCGGCGGTGCGAAGCGACACCCCGAACCCCCGGCGGCGCACCAGGGCCGACACCCGCGCCGCGCGCTCGACGTGGCGCGGCGCGAGCAGCAGCACGCACCGCTTGGACTCCGCGCGCACGCGCGCGAAGGCGTCGAGCACCAACTCCTCCTCGCCCTCGTGCGTGCTCGCCGCCACCCACACCCCGCGCTCCGCGCCCTGCATGCGGCGGCGCAGCGACTCCCCGCTCTCGCGCATCGCCACCGGCGCCTCCACGTCGAACTTGGTGTTGCCGGTGACCGTCACACGCTCCGCGCCGACCCCCGCCTCCACCAGCCGCCCGGCGTCGTCCGGGGTCTGGGCCGCGACCGCGCTCACGCGCGCGAGGGCCGGGGCGAAGAGGCGCCGGAAGCGCCGGTAGCCGCGCGCGGAGCTCGCCGAGAGGCGCGCGTTGACGTAGACGAGGGGAATCGAGCGATCGGCGCACGCGTGGATGAGGTTCGGCCAGATCTCGGTCTCGAGCACGACCACGGCGCGGGGCGCGGTGCGGGCGAGGAAGCGGCGGACCGCGCCCGGCAGGTCCCAGGGCAGGTAGCACCGCTCCACCCGGTCCGCGAACAAGGACGCGCCGCGCCGCCGCCCAGAGGGGGTGGTGGTGGTGAGGAGGACGGGCTCGGAGCGCCGCTCCAGCAGCAGGTCCACGAGCGGGAGCGCGGCCTGCACCTCGCCGACGGAGACGGCGTGCACCCAGATCGCGCCCGGCGCCAGCGAGCGCCCGAACCCCAGGCGCTCGCCCGGATGCCGCAGGTAGTCCCGGTCGCGCCGCGCCCGCCACGCGAGCCGCAGCCACGCGAAGGGCACGACGGCATAGAGGGCGGCGGTGTAGAGGGTGCGCACGGTCAGGCGAGGGCGGCGGCGAAGCGGGCGACGGCGCCGGTGGTGGCCTCCGTGCGCTCGCGGTGCGGCGAGTGGCCGCAGCCGTCGAGCACCAGCACCTCGCAGGGGCCGCCCGCGCGCGCCGCGATGGCCTCGGCCTGGCGGAGCGTCCCGTAGGGGTCTTCGCTCCCCTGCACGACCAGCAGCGGCGCCCCGATCCCGGCCAGCTCCTCCTCCACCGTCCAGTGCTCGAAGCCGGGGTCGAGCCAGGCGTCGCACCAGCCCCGGAACGTATCGTCCACGCGCTCGCCGTGGTGCCGCGCGAGCCGCGCGCGCAGCTCCCCGCCCAGGAAGGCGTCGCGCGCGGCCTCGATCCCCCGGATGCAGCGCGGCTCGTTGAAGGCGTGCGCGGCGAGCGCCGCCACCCCCAGGACCGGCGCCATGCGCGCCGCCGCGCAGAGCAGCGCGATGGTGCCGCCGTCGCTGTGGCCGACCAGGACCGGCGGCGCGTCCCCGTCCCCGCCGATGCCGGCGGCCTCCAGCACCCGCGGCAGCACCTCGTGCGCTTCCCGGCGCATGAAGTCGAGCGGACGCGGCAGGGCGGCCGGGCTCGAGCGGCCGTAGCCGAAGCGGGAATAGGCGAACACCTCGCGGCCCGCCGCCCGCGCCAGCCGCGCCGGCCAGTCCCGCCAGGCGCTGACGCACCCCAGGCCCTCGTGCAGCAGGATCAGGACCGGCCCGGCCGCCGCGCCGCCCGCGCCCGTCCTGATCCTGCTGCACCAGGGCCTGGGGTGCGTCAGCGCCTGGCGGGACT
>CAZSPS010000187.1:0-2459 GCA_964608875.1 uncultured Ectothiorhodospiraceae bacterium | reverse complement strand
GAGACGAGCTTCGTCACCGGGGCCTTCTTCTCGCACTCGCACTCGGTGAGCGGCGGGTCGCTGAACTTGCGGATCGACTCGAACACCTTGCCGCACTGCTGGCATTCGTACTCGTAGATGGGCATGGGCCGTCCTCACGCGCTCCGCGATGCTCGTACAATTGGCGGCCGGGCGGGTCGATTTCAACCCCCCGCACCAGACACGAGGAGGATGCCGCCATGATCCGGGACACCGCCAGAGACCATACCAGAGTTGCCGGCCGCACTCTCGCCGGCCGCGCCTGCGCCGCCTGCGCCCGCGCCCACGTCCACGCCCGCGCCCGCGCCCTCTCCGCCGCCGCCCCCGCGCTCCTCGCTGCGGCGGGGCTCGCGGGCGCGCTCGCCACCGCCCCCACCGCCGCCGCCGCGGACGCCGAGAAGGTGGTCAACGTCTACAACTGGTCCGACTACATCGCCGAGGACACCATCTCGAAGTTCGAGGCCGCGACCGGCATCGAGGTCAACTACGACGTGTTCGACGGCAGCGAGGTGCTGGAAGCGAAGCTGCTGGCCGGCAGCTCGGGCTACGACGTCGTCGTCCCCACCGCCATCTTCCTCGAGCACCAGATCGAGGCCGGCGTGTTCCTGCAGCTCGACCGCCGCGCCCTGCCCAACCACGCCAACCTCGACACCGCCATCATGCAGCGGGTGGCCGCGCACGACCCCGGCAACCGCCACGCCATCCCCTACATGTGGGGCACCACCGGCTTCGGCTTCAACCGCGCCAAGGTCGAGGAGCGGATGCCGAACGCCCCGACCGGCAGCTGGGACATGCTCCTCGACCCCGCGGTGGCGGCGAAGTTCGCGGACTGCGGCATCTCGCTGCTCGACTCGCCGACCGACGTCATCCCCACCGTGCTGGCGTACCTGGGGCTCGATCCGGCGAGCGAGGACCCGGCCGACCTCGCGCGCGCGGAGGAACGGCTGCTGGCGGTCCGCCCGCACATCCGCTATTTCCATTCATCCCAGTACATCAACGACCTGGCGAACGGGGAGACCTGCGTCGCCATGGGCTGGTCGGGCGACGTGCTGCAGGCCCGCGACCGCGCGGCGGAAGCGGAGCGGGGAGTGGAGGTCGCGTACACCATCCCGCGCGAGGGCGCCATCATCTGGTTCGACCTGATGGCGATCCCCGTGGACGCGCCCCATCCGCAGAACGCCCACGCGTTCCTCGACTTCATCATGCGCCCGCAGATCGCGGCCGACATCACCAACTACGTGTTCTACGCCAACGCCAACGCCGCCTCGCTCGGCTTGGTGGCGGACGAGGTGAAGTCCGATCCGTCGATCTACCCGACCGATGCGGTCAAGGCGAAGCTGTTCGCGGCCACGACCAAGTCGCCCGCGTTCTCGCGGCTGCTGACCCGCGCCTGGACCCGCATCAGGACCGGCAGATAGCCGCCCGCCCGGCACCGCCCGCGCCGCCGCCGCCGCCGCACGGACCCGCGGCGGCGGACGCGGAAGCCACCCGGCGCGGCGCGGCGCCGGCGGCGCCGACAGGGGCGGGGCGGGCGCCCACGGTCGCGGACGCGCGCCCCTGGCGGGACCCCGGCGAGACCCCCTTCGTCCGCATCCGCGGCGTCAGCCGCAGGTTCGGCGAGGCCGCCCCCGCCGCCGTGGACGGGGTCTCGCTCGACGTCTACCGGGGCGAGCTCTTCTGCCTGCTCGGCGGCTCGGGGTGCGGCAAGACCACGCTTCTGCGCATGCTGGCCGGCTTCGAGACGCCGGACGAGGGCGCCATCGAGATCGACGGCGAGGACCAGGCGGGGCTGCCGCCCTACCGGCGCGCGACCAACATGATGTTCCAGTCCTACGCGCTCTTCCCGCACATGACGGTCGAGCGCAACGTCGGCTACGGGCTGCGGCGCGAGGGGGTGGGCAAGGCGGAGGTGCGCGAGCGGGTGGCGGAGATGCTGCGCCTGGTGCAGCTCGAGTCGCACGGGGAGCGGCGCCCGCACCAGCTCTCGGGGGGCGAGCGCCAGCGGGTCGCGCTCGCCCGCGCCCTCGTCAAGCGCCCGAAGCTGCTGCTGCTCGACGAGCCGCTCGCCGCGCTCGACCGCAAGCTGCGCGGCGAGACGCAGTTCGAGTTCATCCGCATCCAGGAGTCGCTCGGCATCACCTTCATCGTGGTGACCCACGACCAGGAGGAGGCGATGACCCTCGCCACCCGCATCGGGGTGATGCGGGCCGGGCGCATCGTGCAGGTGGGCGAGCCGCGCGAGGTCTACGAGTATCCGCGCAGCCGCTTCGTCGCCGACTTCATCGGCTCGGTCAACCTGTTCGAGGGGCGGGTGGCGGCGGGCGGGGGCTCGTCCTCCTCGCACCTGCTGATCCGCTCCGAGGAGGCGGGCTGCGACATCCGTGCGGCGCGGGACGCAGCGCCGGAGGAGGCGGAAGCGAAAGAGGAGGGGAGGCCGGGGC